>JBOHEE010000136.1:0-4046 GCA_050700895.1 Nitriliruptorales bacterium
CCCTCGCAGGAGGAGGTTCGCGGCCCGGCACGCCGGGCGCGACGAGGCGAGCGGTCATCGCACCCTCCCTCGCAGGAGGAGGTTCGGGCCCGGCACGCCGGGCGCGTCGAGGCTGCCCGCGTCGCGCTCCTGCTCCTCCTGGAGGCGTGGCAGGAGGTCCGGGATGAGCTCGCTGGCCTCGTCGAGCGCCTCGGGGAGCGGGGTCGCGTCCTCGGCGCCGCCCGCGCAGGGCACGACCGGCTCGAGGCAGACCGCGTCGGGCATGCCGAGGACGGCCTCCTCGCAGTCCGCGATGCCGAGCCGCGCGCAGACGCCGACGACTCGGTCGGCGAGCCGGTCGGCGATGACGACCGACAGGTCCTGGAAGTGCTGGACGAGCGGGAGCCAGTTCTTCTCGCGGTCGACGACTCGCTCGGCCCCGCGGAACAGCTCCGCCTGCCAGAACAGCAGGCGGTCGATCTGGTCGACGTTCCGCGAGGCGGTGCGGCCGAGACTGGTCAGCGCGGCGATGTCCTGCTCGAGCGCGCTGCGGTGGTCGACGAGGAGGTCGCCGAGCTCGTCGGTCATGCGCAGGAGCCCGTCGAGCGCCCCGTCGATGAGTTCGCGGTCGTCGGCGAGGCTCGTGGCGACGGTGTTGAGGCTCGCGATGAACGCGCCGATCTGCTCGTTGCGGGGCGCGAGACCCTCGTTCAGGTCGGAGAGCCGTGCCGCGAGCCGGACGAGCTCGGCGTCGCTGTCGCGCAGCGCGTCGATCGCCTGCTCGGCGTTGTCGAGCACCGCGCCGAGGTCCTCGCCGCGCCCGTCGAGCACGGTCGCGAGGTTCGTGACGAGGCGAGCCACCTCCTCCTCCGGCAGCTCCTTCAGGAAGTCGTTCAGCGACTTCATGACGCGGTCGAACTCGGCCGGGACCGCCGTCCGCTCGACCGGGATGACCGCCCCGCTCTCGAGCGTCGGACCGCCGGTGTACGCCGGCTCGAGCTGCAGATAGCGCTCGCCGATCAGGGCCTGCGGGATGATGACGGCGCGGGCGTCGGCGGGGATCTGCACGTCCCTCGTGATCCGCAGCGTGACGACGACCGTGCTCGAGCCCTCTGGCACATCGATGTGCGTGACCTCGCCGACGTCGACGCCGGCGACCCGCACGACCGATCCCTCGAAGAGGTTGTAGCTGGTGGGGAAGTGGGCGGTCAGCTCCATCCCCCCGGACGCGAAGGGGTTGATCGACGCGCACGCCGAGGCGAGGAGCGCGAGCGCGCCGAGGACGGCGACGAGGCGGAGGCGGGAGGTCATCGCACGAGCCCCCTCAGGAAGAAGCTGCCGAACGACGGCGCGGGGGAGGCGGGCGTCGCTCCGTCCTCGTCGTCGCCCTCGCCGAGTCCGGTCCCGCCGCCGTCCTGCTCCTCGCAGCTGCGGGGGTCAGGGCCGAGGATCTCGTCGAAGAGGTCGTCGATCGCGCCGCCGCAGCCGAGGATGGCGTCGACGCCGACGTCGCCGAGGCTCTGGGCGAAGATGTTGCCCCAGGAGGGATTGTCGCCCTCGCCCCGGCGGAAGATGTTCGCGTAGCCCTCGAACGAGGCCCCGGCGTAGGCGAAGAAGTGGGCGAGGTCGACCTGATGCGCGTCGACGATCCGGAGGTCGACGTTGAGCTCGTCGAGGACCGCGTCGAGCTGCTGTCGGTCCTGCGAGACGAGGTCGGCCGCGAGGTTCGACGAGCGGACCGTCTCGCGGAGGAGCCGGGTCACGTCGGCTCGGCGGCGGGCGAGGACGTCGAGGGTCGACCCGAAGCGGTCGATGATCTGGACGATCTCCGCGTCCTTCTCGGCGAGGACGGCGAAGACGTCCTCGGAGCGGTCGATCGCCTCCTTCAGGTCGTCGCGACGGTCCGCGACGACCTGGGTCACCCGCCGCAGGCCGGTGAGGAGCTCGCCGACCTCGTCGCGCTGGCCCTCGGTGACGTCCGCGAGGCTCGAGATCAGGGTCTTGAGCGCCTCCACGTCGGTCTGCTCGGACAGCCGGACGCTCTCGAGGTTGAGCTCGGCGTAGTCGGTGGGCGATGCCGTGCGCTCGAGGGGAATCTCGTCGCCGCCCTCGAGCTCGGCGTCCCACCGGTCGCCGGCCTCGAGCAGCAGCGCACGCTTGCCGAGGAAGTTCTGGAGGATGATGTTCGCCCTCGTGTCGCCCGGCATGGGCTCCTCGACACGCAGGACCGCGTACGCGTGCCCCTCGGTCAGGCCGACCGCCTCGACCTGACCGGACCGGACCCCCGCGATGAACACGTTGTCGTCGACCTGGAGGCCGGCGGCGTCGGTGAAGTGCGCCGTCACCGTGTAGCCGCCCACGATCCAGCTCCGGTCGAAGACGATGCCCAGCCACGTGCCCGCGGCGAGCAGGATCGCGAACCCCAGCCCGACCCACACCTGGTTGCGCTCGAGGAGCATCAGCCGCCACCCCCCGCCGGGGAGCCCCGAAGACCGGCGCGGAGGAACCCGGAGGCGCCGCGGTCGTCCTCCCGGCCCCGCCGCTCGGGCGGGAGCTCCGCGCCGCGCTCGGCGGTGACGGTCTCCCCGCCGTCCGACAGGCCGACGACGCGGACGTTGAACCACTGCCCCCAGCGCGAGGTGCGGTGGTAGAAGACGAGCCCGCGGCCGAGATGGGTGACGAGGTCCTCGAAGTTCGCGCGGTTGAGCGCCATCACCGAGGTGACCCCGTCGAGCCCGTCGATCGCCCCCTGGATGACCTCGTCGTTCGCGTCGAGGAAGCGGGCGAGCTCCTGCTGCGCCTCGGCGAGGTCGACGACGATGCGTTCGAGCTCGTCGTTGCGGGCCGCGACCGTGTCGGCGACCGAGGCGAAGTTGTCGATGAACTCCCGCAGCGCCTGCTCGCGCTCGGCGTAGGCGCCGGCGAGCCGCGCCGCCTCACGGAGGATGCCGGCGATCTCCTGCTCGCGGTCCGCAAGGGTGTTGGTGAGCTGCCCGGCGTTCGCGATGAGCTGCTGGATGCGCTCCTCCCGGCCGACGAGGGCGTCGTTGAGGGACCGGACGACGACGTTGCCGACCTCGGGCTCGAGCGCCCGCTGGATCGGCACGAGCCGCTGCATGAGCCGGCCGAAGTCGACGATCGAGACCGACCGTTCGAGCGGGAAGCGGTAGCCGGGCTCGTGCTCGTCGTCGCCCTGCGGGTAGACGTAGAGGTAGCGCAGCCCGAGGAGGTTCCTCCAGCGGACGCCGACGACCGTGTCGCGCCCGAGGGCGAGGCCCTCGTCCACCGAGAAGGTGACGACCGCGTTGCCGCGTTCGACCGCGATCCGGTCCACCTTGCCGACCTTGACGCCGGCGACCTTCACCTCGTCGTTCTCCACGAGCCCGGTCACGTCGCCGAGCACCGCCTCGTAGGCGACGCGGTTCGCGAAGAGGTCGATGTTGCCGATGGTGACGACGAGCCAGACGGCGAAGACGAGGCAGATGATGCCGAAGCCGACGAACATGAGGAGGGGGCGCTCGCCGCTCACCGGCCCTCACCGCCTCGGCCGCTCCGGGTGGCGCCGGCGCCCTCGCCCTCGCCCTCGACGCACCCCGGCGCGTGCTCCTGCAGCGGTCCCAGCGACTCGCAGATCTCGCCGAGCGTGCCCTCGTCGCCGATCATCACCGTGAACCAGCCGTGCTCGCTGCCGTCCACGAGGCTCCCGCCGTGGTAGCCGAGCTTCTTCGCGTAGAGGAAGGCGCCCTCGATGAAGCGGGACAGATCCCCGGCCTGCCGGGCGACGACGCCGTTCACGATCGTCGTGACCCGCAGGACCTCGCTGATCGCCTCCTCCTCCGTCTGGAGGAAGTCGGCCGTGGTCCTCGAGAACGAGGCGAGCGCGTCGAGGTTGCGGCGGATGTCGGCCTGGCGGTCGGGGAGGAGGCTCACCCACCTCGGCAGGGACCGGTTGAGGCGGTTGAAGCCGTCGGCCGTCGTCGCGAGCTCGCCGGTGACGTCCGCCAGGGTGGAGAGGCGGTCGATCTGCTCTTCCGCGGTCTCCGCCCCGAAGTCGGCGAGCTCGGCGC
>JBOHEE010000137.1:0-21160 GCA_050700895.1 Nitriliruptorales bacterium
GGTCGCGACCCACACGCGCGACGGGTCGAGCCCGTGGTTGGCGACGAGGTCGTTCACGAGCGTGGTCGCGGTCGAGTAGCGACTCGTCCACGAGAGGCGCCGGGTCGCGGGCACGATCCGGCGCACCGCGTCGCGCACGGCGGGTCGGATCACCTCGTCGTTGCCGACGATGGAGACGCGCTTCACGTCCGAGAGCGCGGCCGCGGTGGGCGCCGGCAGCTACGTGGGTGACACGAGCAGCACCGGGACGCCGAGGACGCCCGCGTAGTAGCCGGCGGTCAGCGACTCGCTCCACGCCCGCCGCGGATCGGTGGGATGCGAGCCGAGAGCCAGAACCGCGGCCCGCTCGGCGACGTTGCGGACGGTGAACGTCGCCGTCGTCGTGACCGCCCCCCCGCCACGCCGGCGGACCACCGCGGTGATCGTGTGGGTCCCGTTCGCGAGGTCGCGGGTGTCCCAGGCACCGCTGCCCCCGTCGCCCCTCGTGCCGCCGAGGTCGTAGGGCTGGTAGCGCTCCACGTTGACCGGTCGCCCCGAGGCCGCGGTGTCGTCGACGTGGAAGGCGACCTCCTCGACGCCCGACCCGCTGACGCCGGAGAGGAAGACGCGGACGCGCCCGCCGACGCGCGCGCCGTCGAGGCGCACCGGGGACGAGCGGTCGGACGCGGCGCTCACCGCCAGCGCCAGCGAATCCCCGGTCTCCACCGGGCTCCCCTCGACGCTGCCGGGCGAGCCATGGGCCGCGGACGCGACCGTGAAGCTGGCAGTCGTCGTCGCCACGCCCCCGTCGTGGTGTCGGACGACCACGGTGACGGTGTGCGAACCCGGGCTCAGGTCGGCCGAGTCCCACGGGCTGGCGCCGCCGTTCGCGCCGCCCGTGCCGGCCAGGTCGTAGGGGTAGAGGTACTCGGTGTGGAGGTCCGGCTCCTGCGTGTCGACGTCGTCGACGTGGAACGCGACGGCGGACACGGCGTCGGGGTCGACGCCCTCGACGTGGACGTGCACGCGGCCGCTCACCGTCGCCCCCTCGAGGAGCCGCGGGTCGGACCGGTCGGCATTCACGCTCACCTGGATGCGAGGGCCGGCCGCGCCGTCCGCGGTCGCGCCGAGCCGCTCGCCGTCGACGGTCGGCTCGGACGGGGCGCTGCCGCCGCCACCGAGTGCCCACACCTCCTCGGCGACCACCGCGGCGGTGGAGAACCGGTCCCCGCCCGTCAGCCACCTGACCTGCTGCACGCCGACCTGGCGGAGCTGGCCCTCGATCGCCTCGTCGAGCGGCCCGCCCACGAGGATCACCTCTCGGGCGCGGAGGCGGCGGATCTCACCGGCGACCCGGGGATCGAGCCGGGCGGGTGGGTTCAGCAGCATCGGGGCGCGGAGGCCGGCTGCCAGCGGTCCCGCGACGAGCCCGTCGCTCGGCGACCACGTCGAGACGACGACGACCTGCCCGGCGCTCTGGTAGGCGGACCGGGAGAGCGCGATCGACGTCTCGATGCGGTCCTTGCCCGCCACGCGGTCGCGCTCGTCGAGGTAGATCGCCGAGCCGTCGGGGATGTCGCCGCGACTGCGAGCCGCCCGCAGCGACTGGTACGGGTTGATGCGGTGGTCGCCGTACGCGTCGGTGACGCCGTCGTCGAGGATCTCGAAGTGGAGGTGGGGCGGGGTGGTCTCGGCGTTGCCCGAGTCGCCCATGTAGCCGATGAGCTGGCCGCGGGCGACGCGGCGGCCGTTGCGCATCCCGGCCGCGTACGCGGTGGCGGGCCCGCCGCGGCCGTCGTCGGTACCGCGCCGGTCGTTGTTGAGGTGCATGTAGCGGTAGCGGCGGCCGTCCTCGCCGCACACGGCGATCGCGTACCCGCTGAGCTGGCCGGGACTGCCGGCGTTCATCCAGCAGATCACGCCGTCGACGGCCGCGTAGAGCGGCGAGCCCTTCGCGCCGAAGATGTCGGTCGCCTTGTGGACCCGTCCGCCCGACCGCGGGGCGTGGTAGCTGTTGCTGAACCCCGCCCCCGCAACGGTCGGGAACGTGATGCTCACCACCTGCTCGTAGGAGCCGGCGGCGTGGGCGGGCGCTGTCCACGTGAGCTGGCCCAGAGCGAGCGACGAGGCGACGATCGCGAGAACCGTCAGAAGTGTCCCCGCGCGGCGCGAAGCACCGCTCTCGGACGTGTGTGCGAACATCCCGGTCCCCGTCGACTCCCCGCGGCCCCTGGCCGAACGTCCAGTGTCCGGTGTCCGTTGTCGCGTCGGCGGCCGGTTCCGAAAGCTTGAGCCAGAGCGTGCGCAGAGCGCGCACCAGAGGCCCGAGAGCCATTCCTCGGGGACCCAAGGAGGGACACGAGACGGCTCCGAGTGGAAGCTTCCGTGGTTACGTCACCGTGCGGTGACGAGATGACGGAACCTTCCGTTCGAGGCGTGGCACGCCCCCCGGATCCATCTACCAGTCCAGCAGTCTTGGGCTAAGGGCTCGGTAAAGAACAACGTTGTTATTATGGGTGGGGATCAGGGGGACGCAGCGTGTAGTTCCAGTCGGGGTGGAAGCCGTGGCGTTCCAGGGGGAGGGCGTTGATCTGCTTGTCGGTGATCTTGACGCCTTTGGGGTAGGTGGCCTCGTCGAGCTCGGCGCGCACGGTCAGGCCGGTTCGGGTCGTGGTCGCAGCGATGAGATCGACCACGACCTCGTGGCTTTGCAGGGGCCGGCCGCGCCAGTTCATCGAGATGTGGGAGAACAGCCGGTGTTCGATCTTGTTCCACTTCGACGTGCCCGGCGGCAGGTGGCACACGGTGATCTGAAGGCCGGTCTCGGCTGCCAGGCGTGCGAGCTCGACCTTCCACAACCGCAGGCGTGAGCCGTTGGAGCCGCCCGAGTCGGCACAGATCAGCAGCCGGGAGGTGTCGGGGTAGGTGGGTTGTCCCACCTGGGTCCACCAGGAGCGCAAGGTCGCGACCGCGAACGCGGCGGTGTCGTGGTCTTTGCCGACACTGACCCAGCCGGCGTTCGCGCCGACGTCGTAGACGCCGTAGGGGATGGCCTTGCCCACCGCAGGATCCGGGAAGTCGTGCACGTTGACCTCGACCGGCTCGCCCTTGGGCTGCCATTCCCGGCCACCGTTCTTGTAGTTGCCGACCAGCTCCTTTTTCTTCGTGTCGACGGAGATCACCGGGTCACCCGCGGCCAGATAGTCGTTGACCCTCGCGGTCAGGTAGCGGAACTGTTCGTCACGGTCGGGGTGTTGGCGGCCCTCACGGGTCTTGGCAGCGGCCTGCAAGCTGTAGTCGGCTGCCCGCAGCAGCCGACCCACCGACACATGGCTGACCTCATGGCCCTGCTCGGCCAGCGCATCCGCCAGCTCACGCGTGGACTTCGAGGACCACTTCAGCGGCGATTCCGGATCCCCACGCGTCACCGGATCTACCAGCGCCTCGAGCGCAGCGACCAGATCAGGATCCGTCTCGGTCAACGGCTTGCGGCCCCCACCCGGCCGCCGTGCTCGCCCCGCCGGCAGCGCCCGCTCCGGCTCGTCGAGCTCCTTGACCGCCTTGGACACCGTGGGCTCCGACACCCCCGCCGCCCGCGCTACCGCGCGGATACCACCACGGCCGATCACACGTGCTTCAGCCCCCAGCAGCACCCGACGTTGGCGCTCATCCAGATGCGGCAACACCAGCGCCAACCTCTCCGCCAGCCCGCTGCCGTATCCGCCCATACGACAAGGCTAACCACTCACCCACTCTCCAAACGTTATTTGTTACCAGACCCTAACTGCTCGGCACTGACCCGAAGCCGCCCTCGACGAAGCGGTCGAGGACACGGGCGAGGAACGACGCCATCGCCCCACGCGCGACCGGCGCCGCCGGGTCGTAGGCGTCGGTCGTCCGCCCGCGCACGATGACCGCCTCGGCGGCGGAGTTGATCCTCGGCTCGTGGACGCTGCCGTCGTCGTCGGTGAAGTGGTCGCGCTCCCAGGGCAAGGACTCGCCGGTCCGGTACTCGTAGGCCTTGACGAGATACGTCGCCATCTGGTCACGCGTCACGGTGCGGTCCGCCAGGTAGGTGCCGTCGGCGTAGCCGCCGACGATGCCCGCGGCGGCCAACCGACGGATCGACGTCGCATACGGGGAGTCGGCGACGTCCGTGAAAGCCGTGTGCGCGGCGTCGGGCAGGCTGCCTCCGGACCGCTCAACGAGGCGGGCGACGAACTCGGCCATCTCCCCGCGGGTCACGTCGCGGCCGGGGCTGTAGAGCCCGTCGCCGGTCGCCCAGCCGACGCCCCACCAGACGACGCAGTCGATCGCCGCCTCGTGGGTCGCCGTCACGGGCACGTCGCCCATCTCGTCCTCGGGCACCCGGTCCACGGGGCAGGCGTAGTCGAGCGCCTCCGGCTCCGGCACCTTGCGGATCGTGACGCTCCCGTCGGAGATGTCGCCCCGCTCGAGGGCGTCCCGCAGCGAGTAGTACGGGTTGATGCGGTTGCCGCCGTAGGGGTCGACGATCGTCGGATCCTCGATCTCGAAGTGGAGGTGGGCGACGGTGGACTCGGCGTTGCCGGAGTCGCCCATCCAGCCCACGAGCTGGCCGCGGGCCACGCGGGCGCCGCGGCTGATCCCGGAGGCGTAGGCGTTCTCGGGGCCGCCCTGCCCGTCGTCGGTGCCGGGTGTGTCGTTGTTGACGTGGACGTAGCTGTAGTCGCGCCCGTCGTCGCCGCAGATCGTGATCATGTAGCCGTAGCTCGGCATCGGCTCGTCGACGCCGGTGAGCCAGCAGACCGTCCCGTCGACCGCCGCGTAGAGCTCCATCATCTTGGTGCCGAGGAGGTCGGTCGCCCGGTGGGTGCGGCCACCGCTGCGCGGGGAGGCGTAGTCGTCGGAGAAGGTGACCGACGGCTTGGTCGGGAAGGTCAGGTCGACGACCTGCTGCCAGTCGTTGCCGTCGGCGTCGGCCGCCGCAACCGCGGAGTCCGCCGTATGGACGGGGACGGGCGCCGAGTCGCTGCCCTCAGCGGCAACAGGTGCAGCCGCCGCTCCGACGTCGAGCAACGCGAGTGCGCCAGCGATCGCCAGCGCTCGCGCATGCCCGGCCAGGAACGTCCGTACCAACCACCTCTCCCGTGCTCGGCGCCCATCCTGGTTTCGACAGCGCGGCAGGACGCCTTGAGGGGTACGCCGACGATCGTCGCCTACGGGATGCCTGGCGCGAAGCACCCGGCACCGCGTGTCAGGGGACAGTGGGCTCGGGAGCGGGCTGGCCCTCCGCGACGACGGCCCGGCGTTCGACCGGGGCTTCGCCGCGTCGGCGGTGCCACGCGTCCCAGAGCACGAGCATGCTCGGGAGCACGAGGACCGCCGCGACGAGTGCGAAGCCGATCGCGTAGACGGTCACCTGGCCCATCTGGCGGAAGGGCACGAGCGACGAGGTCATGAGGATCCCGAAGCCGGCCATCGTCGTGAGGGCCGAGCCGGCGAGCGCCCCGCCGGTGTGCCGCACCGTCGAGGTGATCGCATCGGCCGCGTTGTCGAACCGCCCGCGGTCCTCCTGGAAGCGGTGGGTGATGTGGATCGTGAACGGCACGCCGATCCCGACGGCGAGGGCCGACAGGATCGCGGTCACCGGCCCGAAGGGGATCCCGGTCGCGGCCATCAAGCCGAACGTCCACAGCACCACGAGCGCGACCGGACCGATCGTGACGACGCCCAGGAACGGGCGGCGCGCCTGGACCCAGAAGGTCGCCACGAGCAGGGCCATGGCCGCGGCGAGCGTGATGAAGAGCGAGACGATCTGCGAGTCCTGGAGCTCGCGGATGATCACGTCGCGCACGATGTTGTTCGAGGTCGGGATCGCGCTGACCCCGGCGGCCACCAAGGGCTCGACGTCCTCGCGCAGCCCCGCCTGGAGCTCGCGGGCGCCGTCCTCGCCCGCCTGCGTCTGGACGCTGACGAGCGTGGTGAAGGTGCCGTCGTCGGCGCGGTGGATCGCACGCCCGGCGAGGTCGGGGGCGGCGTCGAGCGCAGCGGCGTAGAGCCCCGCGACATCGCCGTCGGGCGCCACCGTGAAGTCTGGCTGGAGCCCGAGCTCCGAGGCGCGCGCGGCGAACGCGCCAGACTGCTCCGCCGCACCCTCCGGCGCTCCCTCCTGCGGCGGCGCGAGCACGGTTGCGAGCACCGAGACCGGCGAGATGGCCGCCGGCTGGTCGCCGAACCGAATCACGTCGGGGGTGTCGGCGAGCTCGCCGAGCGAGGTGACGAGCGCGTTGTGTGCCTCGGGCGTCGCCACCGGCCCCTCGAGGAGGACGCTCGTCGTCTCGCCGAAGCCACCCGCGAACTCTTCCTGGATGGTCTCGAGGGTGGCGAGGAGCGGGGAGTCCTGCGGGACGAAGTCGGTGAAGCTGAACTCGGTCGAAAGCCGCGAGAGGCCGTAGGCGCCGCAGCCGCCGAGGGCGAGCGTCACGACGAGCGTCGGAACTGCGAAGCGCTCGGCCAGGACCGCGGTGCGCGCCATGAGGTCGGGCAGGAACCGGTCGCTCGTCTGCGCCATCGCCAGGCGGTGCTAGGTACTTCGGGCCGAGGAGCACGCCGAGCCCCTGCATCCAGGCGATCGACATGATGATCGCGGCAAGGGTGAGCGCGACGTCGGCGGCGGCCCGGCGCAGGGCGTGGAGGCGGGTCATCCTGCCCACCGGCCGCACGAAGTACACGAACGCGAGGTGGTCGAGCGTCCTCTCCAAGTCTCTCGGTTGGACGCGAGACGTAGACCCCCGAAGACACGCAGAACACCCCGCCCCCGGGCGGGGTGTTCAGCTCCCTCTCCGCCGTCTGCAGCCGGCGGAACCCGTTTCCCACAGCCGCCTCTTGGCGGCGGCCGGGGCGGGTTTTGGGAAAGAGAGGATAGCCAGGCGCCCGTGAGGGTCCGCCGACCGTTTGACCGGAGGACGCCGCCCGTGGTCACCGGGGGGGCGGCACCGGCACGCCCACCAGTAGAAGCCAGTGGGAGCCGTGCGGGGACCGCACAGTTGTGCCATCCGGTTTCGGTTCGGCGCTGACCACTCCGAAGACAGTGTTCGAAGGGGAAGCACGTCAGCAGCACCACCGGGGGATCTCTTTGACGCGAGCACGTTCACGTCTGTTCACGCTCGTCCTGGCCACCGCGACGCTGATCGGCGGGATCGGCGCGGCCAGCACCGTGGGAGCGGTCGAGCCACCCGGCCAGACCGCCCGTCCGGGACGGCTCGTCTCCGCCGCCGCGAACGGCGGGCAGGCGCTCGCTGCCGGCACCGAGACCACGAACGTGGCCGCCGCGGTGGCACGCGTCCTCCCCACGGCGAGCAACATCGTCCACCGGGTCGCGTGGCGCACGGACGTGCCTGCCCTGCGTGCTGCGGGCGTCGAGGTCGGCGCCGAGCTGTCCGAGGACGACCTCGTTCGCGCCGCGAAGATCCTCGGCGTCCGGCTCGGCAGGACGGTCCGACAGAGGGACGTCGACCGTGTCATGGCGGCGGCCCGTCGGCGGACCGCCCCCGCGCTGTGGGCGGCCGGGATCGACTTCGGGACGACCGTGGACGAGGGCGACCTCCGCTACGCCGGGAGGGTCCTCGGGGTGAGGGCCGGCAAGCGGCTCGACCCGCAGGACGTCGTCCGCATCCTCGGCGCGTCCAGCCGCGCGCTCTCCGTCAAGCGGCGGTCGGCGGTGGCGGCCGGACTGACCTACGAGCGCTGGCGTGCCGCGATGGGGAAGCAGGCGTCGGTCGTCCACGTCCTCCGGTGGCGCTGGCGCGATCCCGTCGTCGATCTGCGCGTCGAGCCGGCAGGCGCCTTCGGCACCCGGGCGACCGTGCCCGCAGCTGCGCGGCGCCGCCCGAAGGCCGTCGCGGTCGTGAACGGCGGCCTGTGGGTCGGTGGCGGCGAGCCGGACGGGCTCCTGATCAGCGGAGGTCGGCTCATGACCGACCCGACGATGGGGCGCTTCTGGGTCAGGGGTCAGCGCGGTGCCTTCGGGATCGGCGACGGCGGCTACGTCGTCGGGCGGCCGGACTGGGAGGCGCACGTCGACGTCGCCGGCGTCGGGGCGCTGCCGATCGGCGGGGTGAACCGTGCGCTCGGCAGGAACGACCTGGTCGTCTACACCCCGTCGTGGGGGGTCAAGACGCGGACACCGCCCGGCTCGGTCACCCTCACGATCGAGGACCTCGCGCTCACCCCGTCGTTCGACGAGACCCGGACGATCAGCTCGCGATGGAGGGGCAACACCGCGATCCCGAAGGGGGGGATCGTGCTCGCCGCGTCCGGCAGGGCCGCGGAGTCGTTGCGCGCGGCGCAGAAGGCGGCTGACGTCCACCTGCGCATCGCGGCGCTCGGCGACTGGTCGGACTCGCGGGAGGCCCTCGCGTCGGGTCCGCTGCTCATCCAGAACGCGCAGCGGACGAGCGTCGAGGAGTGGCGGACCGAGGGCTTCGGCCCCCGGCACACCGACGGGCGTCACCCGCGGACGGCTCTCGGGTTCACCTCGGAGGGAGAGGCGATCCTGGTCGTCGTGGATGGTCGTCAGCCGGGCTACTCGGCCGGCATGTCGATCGCCGAGACCACCGCCCTCCTGCGGGCGTTCGGCGCGACCGACGCGGTCATGCTCGACGGTGGCGGCTCGTCACACATGGTCGTCCGCGGCAAGACCGTGAACCTGCCCTGCTGCGACGGCCGCCCGCGCCCGGTCGCCACCACCCTCGTCTTCTACCGCGGCTCCTAGGGGCGCGCGGCTGCAACGAGAAGACCCCGCCGGTGGGTGGGCGGGGTCATCTGGGTTCGCGCGGAACCCGATCCTGGGCGGCCCTTGTGGCCGCCTCACGATCCGGTCCCTACCGGGCAGCCGCCCTTCGTGGTGGCTGCCCGGCGCGAGGTCGCTGGCTATCGGTGGTCGTGGAGCTGCCGGGAGTCGAACCCGGGTCCCGCAGTCCCGTCGCTGAGGCTCTACGAGCGTAGGTTCCGGATCATGTCGGGACCCGTTGCTCCGGAACCAAGCAGCTCCGGATCCCCGAGCCGTCTTCAAGTTTCCCGGTCGACCCGACGGCGGAGGTCATCCGGTGGAGCCCTGTGTCGATGTCGATCCCGCCTACAGGGCGTCAGCAGGCCGACAGTCACGGTTGTTAGGCCGCGACGAGCTCAGCGTCGTAGTTGGCGCTTGATGTTTCCGACGCGGATTATCGAGGATGCGTCGGCTCCTCGGCTCGCTCCTCGTGGCGACGGCTCCGACTACGGTCGAAACCTGTCAGCCCCAGGATGTGCGCGTTTCACGCTGATTCGGTTGTCAAGCGACGTTTCCGCCGCGCACCCAGGGTAACGCAAGTCCTCGGGATCATGTTCCTGCGATGGGTGCTCCGTCAGTCGGGGGGTTACGTCTCGCGCCGCTCCGAGAGACCTGGACGGCGTCGCTCGACTGCTTGAATCCCCGAACCCCCTATCCCCGCTGGAAGCGGCGCACCTCGCGCTCGATCTCACGCTGCGCGTCGCGCTCCTTCATCGTCTGGCGCTTGTCCGCCTTCGACTTGCCTCGCGCGACGGCGAACTCGAGCTTCGCGTGGCCGTCCTTGAAGTAGAGCCGGGTCGGGATGAGCGTGCGACCGCGCTCCTGGACCTCCTTGGCGAGCTCGTCGAGCTCGCGCTTCGTGAGGAGGAGCTTGCGCTGGCGCGTCGGGTCGTGGTTCTCGCGGTTGCCGAAGGCGTACTCCGGGATGTGTGCCTGGAGGAGCCACGCCTCGCCGTGCTCGTCGACCTTCACCCACGCCTGTGCGAGCGAGGCCTTGCCGGCGCGGAGGCTCTTCACCTCGGTGCCCTGGAGCACGAGGCCGGCCTCGTAGCGGTCCTCGAGCTCGTAGTCGAACCGCGCCCGCCGGTTCACCGCGATCGTCTTGTCGCCCGAATCAGTCGCCATACATCCGAGGGTACGGAAAAGGGAGCGGATCCCGGCTTGCGGAGCCTATGGAGGGGCCGGGCCGGAGGCCCCGGAACGAGTGACCGAGCCGCCCTTGTGAGGTGTCACCCGACAGCGAGCGCGGCGAGGGAGCGCGCTCCGCCAGTCGGGACCGCGACCGCCGTCAGTACCAGTCCATGGGGTTCTTCGGCTCGCCGTTCACCCGGACCTCGAAGTGGAGGTGAGGCCCGGTGGAGTAACCGGTGGAGCCGATGCGGCCGATGAGCTGGCCCTTGCCGACCTCCTGCCCCTGCGACACGAGCAGCTGGCTCTGGTGCGCGTAGAGGGTGGCGAGGCCGCCGCCGTGGTCGATGACGACCGCGAGGCCGTAGCCGCCCCGCCAGCCCGACGAGATGACGAGCCCGTCGGCGGCCGAGACGATCGACTGGCCGGTGGGGCCAGAGATGTCGACCCCGGAGTGGAAGCGGCGGCTGCCGAAGATCGGGTGCGTCCGCCAGCCGTACCCGCTGCCGGGTGCGCCGTTCGTCGGCCAGGCGAGTTCACCGGCGCCGGGCGCTCCTGCGCGCCAGCGCGACCGGCGGAGCTCCTCGGCGAGCCGCTTCGACTCGGCCTCGAGCTCGGTGATCTCCGCCTCGTGGGCGGCGGCGCTGGCCTGGAGTTGGGCGACGAGGCTCCGCCGCCGGGTCCGCTGGGAGGCGACCTGCTCGGTGAGCGTGCGCGCCTCGGCGGTGAGGGCCGCGACCTGCTTCGCGGCGGCGCGCGACTCCCGTTCCTTCTGGACCGCCTCCTCGCGCAGGCGGGCGATCTCCCCCCGCCTCTCGGTGATCTCCTTCACGAGGTCGGTGACCTCGCCGATCAGTGCGTTGTCGTGCTGGAGGGCGGAGCGCACGTAGTAGAGGGTGCTCACGAAGTCCGAGAAGTCATGCGCCTCGACGAGCGCATCGGCATAGGTGACCGTGCCGTACTTGTAGGTCGCGGCGACCCGCGCCTCGAAGGTCCCCTCCTTCTGCTCCAGGTTGTACTGCGCGTCGTCGAGGCGGCGCGTCTCGGCGAGGAGGTTCGCTGTGATGTCGGCCGTCCGCCGCGATGCGTCACGGGCCTCGGCCTGCGCCTGAGCGAGCTGTGCTTCGAGCGCCGCGAGGTCTTCCTGCGCGTGCTCGAGCTCATGCGTCACCTGGTCGAGCTCGGTCCGGGCGAGCCGCTCCTCGTTGCGGACGTCCTCGAGGTCCTGCTTCTCGCGGGCGAGCTCGTCCCGCGTCCGGCGGAGCTCGTCCGCGGTCTGGTCGGGGGTGTGTGCGAAGGCGGCGGAGGTGAACGTGCTGGCGAGGAGCGCCAGCACGGCAACGAGCGTGCGTCCGCGCCGCATCACGTTCTCCGCCCCGTTCCCCTCATCACGGCGAACACCTAGCACCGGGCATCGGCAGGACCGAGGACCCGCTGTAGGCGCAACCGGCGGAACGCTAGCACATCAACAACAAAAGCCAACATGCGCCACACGAGCCACAAGAGGCAATCCGGACGTGCGCCAGCCGCGCCCGACCGAGCGGGAACCGGTCGTTCAGAGGTTGGGGGTCCCCGACTGGAGGGGGTTCGGGGGACTCAGGCAGTCGAGCGACGCCGTCCAAGTCTCCCGGAGCGGCGCGAGACGTAGTCCCCCGACTGATTCAGACCTTGAGGAAGCGGCGGAGCGCGAGGACGCTGCTCAGGATCGCGATGGCGAACGCGGCGAGGAACAGCCACGGGCCGACCACGACCGCCTCGCGCAACCCGATGAAGGGCATGAACTGGATGTCGTCCGCGAGAGAGCTGGCGATCCGCGGCACGGCGACGACGAGGAGGAGCCACGACAGGAGCGCGCCGATGAGGCTCGCGACCAGGCCTTCGAGGACGAACGGGAGCCGGATGTACCAGTTCGACGCCCCGACGAGCTTCATGATCGCCGTCTGCTCGCGGCGGGCGAACGCAGCGATCCGGATCGTGTTCGCGATCAGCACGCTCGCCGCGACGAGCTGGATCGCGGCGACGACGAGCGCCCCGAACTGGAGCCGGTTCGTCGCCGCGAAGAAGGATTTCAGCACTTCGCGCTGGTCGATGATGTCCTCGACGCCGGGCTGGGCGGCGTACTTGTCGCGGATCGAGGTGAACTGCGTCGGGTCCTCGAGCTTCACCCGGAACGACGCGGGCAGCGCCTCGGAGCTGACCGACTCGACGAAGTCCGGCTGGTCGCGGAACATCTCCGTGAAGCGCTGGTAGGCCTGCTCCTTCGACTCGTAGAAGACCTGGTCGACGAGCGGGTCCTCGCGGAGGGCCGCCTCGAGGGAGTCACGCTGCTCAGGTCTGATCCGGTCGCAGTTGCGCCCGTCGCACAGGAAGATCGAGACCTCGATCTTGCCGTACCAGTAGCCGGCCGCGAGGTGGACCTGGCTGCGGACGAGGAGGCTGGCGCCGAGCAGCGTCAGCGACACCGCCACGGAGAGGACGACCGCCACCGTCATCATCATGTTGCGACGCAGGCCGAGGACCGACTCCTGCAGCAGGTACTGCCAGCGTGACGACATCCGCCCCCCGCTCCCCGTCAGCCGCCGTAGCCGTACACGCCGCGCACCTGATCGCGCACGACGACACCGTTCTCGAGCTCCACGACCCGGCGCCGCATCGAGTCCACGATCTGCTGGTTGTGCGTCGCCATCACGACGGTCGTGCCGGTGCGGTTGATGCGGTCGAGGAGCTTCATGATCCCGACCGACGTCTGCGGGTCGAGGTTCCCCGTCGGCTCGTCGCAGAGCAGGATCTGCGGTGCGTTCACGACCGCCCGCGCGATCGACACCCGCTGCTGCTGTCCACCCGACAGCTCGTGGGGCAGCGCGTCCATCTTGTCCGAGAGCCCGACGAGGTCGAGCACTTCGGGGACCCGCTTCCTGATCACCTGGCGCGGCTTGCCGATGACTTCGAGCGCGAAGGCGACGTTCTCCGTGATGGTCTTCGCCGGCAGGAGCTTGAAGTCCTGATAGACGTAGCCGATCTCGCGACGGAGCAGGGGAACCTTCCACGACTTCAGCGTGCGGAGGTTCTTGCCCGCGACGTGGAGCGACCCGTCGTCCGGCTCCTCCTCCCGTGTGAGGAGCTTCATCAGCGTCGACTTGCCCGACCCGGACGGCCCCACGACGAACACGAACTCACTCTTCGCGATGTCGACCGTCACGTCCTTCAGAGCCACGATGCCGCCCTTGTACGTCTTCGTGACGTGCTCCAACGTGATCACGGCGCCTCGTTGGATGCGGGGGAGCGTTCGGGACGTGTTGCGGTCGCGGACGTTACCACGGGCCCCTGGCTAGGCGACAGAGGCACGTTCCGCAGCCCGCCGGCGCAGCTCCGCTTCGATCAGCGCGTCGAGATCCCCGTCCAGCACCGAGGCCACGTTGCCCACCTCGTACTCGGTACGGAGGTCCTTCACCATCTGGTAGGGGTGGAGGACGTAGCTGCGGATCTGCGAGCCGAACCCCACGTTCTGGCGCCCACCGCGGAGCTCGTCGAGCTCCTCCTCGCGCTTCACGCGCTCGAGCTGCGCGAGGCGGGTCTTGAGGACGCGCAGGGCGACGGCCTTGTTCTGGTGCTGGCTCTTCTCGTTCTGGCAGGACACGACGATGCCGCTCGGCAGGTGGGTGATGCGCACGGCGGAGTCGGTGGTGTTCACGCTCTGGCCCCCTGGGCCCGACGAGCGGTAGACGTCGACGCGGATGTCCTCCTCGGGCACCTCGATCTCCTCCGACGCCTCGGGGAGATCGGGGACGACGTCGACGAGCGAGAAGGAGGTCTGGCGTCGCGACGCGGCGTCGAACGGCGAGATCCGCACGAGCCGGTGGACGCCGTGCTCGGTCTTCAGCAGGCCGTAGGCGTTGCGGCCGCGGACGAGGAACGTCGTGGACTTGAGCCCGGCCTCCTCCCCGAACTGCTCGTCGAGCACCTCGACCTCGAGGCCACGGCGCTCCGCCCAGCGCAGGTACATGCGCTGGAGCATCTGTGTCCAGGCCATGGCGTCGACGCCGCCCTCGCCGGCATGGACGAGGAGCAGGGCGTCGGAGGAGTCGTGCTCGCCCGAGAGGAGCGTCGCGACCTCGAGCCGGTCGATCGCCGCGGCCAGACCTTCGACGCCGCGACCGACCTCAGCGGCGGCCGGGTCGTCGTCCTCCTCCTGGGCGAGCTCCTCGAGGACCGCGAGGTCGTCCAGGGTGGTGGCGAGACGGTCGACCTCGTCGAGCTCGGCCTCGAGCCGTGAGAGCTCGGTGGTCAGGCGACGTGCGGCCTCGGTGTCGTCCCAGAGGTCCGGACGGGATGCCTCCTCGCGGAGCTCCTTCAGGCGCTCCCGCTTCGCAGGGAGGTCAAAGGTACTCCTTGACGTGCTCGAGCCGGCGCCGCTGTTCGGCGAGGCGCTCCGTGTGGCTCGTCGGCATCCCGTGTGCTCCTGGTGGATGGACTGGACACCGAGGGTACCGACGCGAGGAGGGGGTTCGGGGGACTCGAGCACCGGCTCCGGCAGCCATCCGGGGGTTCGGGGGGCTCAAGAAGTGGAGCGCAGCCGAACAAGTCTCTCGTTGCTGCGCGGAACGTAGCCCCCCGAGAACGCGTCTGGCGGGAGCGGGCGCCCTCCCCTCGAGAGGCACCCACTCCCGCTTGCTCCTCTTCTTCGACGTCGGACCCGCCGGCTCCTGCCCCAGAGAGACGAACGGTCGTGATCGTTCGTCCCGAACACGGCCCGTTCGCCGGGTTTCCCCCCCGCGCAACGCTCCGTAGCTTGGGTCGTCGACGCAACCGAGCGGACCTCTCTCACGTCCGATGCGGTGAGACCCGCCGGAGAGACCGGGGAAGTCATGGACAACCTGCTGGTCGTCGGGACCGTGTCCCTCGCGACGCCGTTGATCGCCGCCCTCGTCATCGCGCTGACGTCGGCCCTCGAGCCGAGGAAGCCGGCCGCGATCTCTCGACGCAAGCGCTCCGAACAGGACTGAGGGCTCAGCCGAGCGGTGTCCGGGCCGCGGCCAGGACGCGCGACGCGAGTCCCCACACCGCCGCGACGTCGGTGACCACCCGCCGGGCGGTTGCGGGCGTCGGCCGGAAGTCCACGTGGGTGAAGAGGCGCACCGTCGCCGACCACGCCGCCGGAAAGGCCATCTGCAGCCGCCCGAGCTCCGCGTGGGGGATCACCGTGTCCCCCACGGCATGAACGAGCGCCACCGGCGCCACGACCCGGTCGGCCACCCGCGCAGGTGAGAGGTCACCGAGCAGCCTGACCGCGACCGCCGGGAGGTCGTCGACGGAACCGTCGCCGACCAGGACCCGTTCCAGGGTGTCGCGGTCCTCGTCGGTCACCTCGTGGGACGCATACGACCGCACCGCGGCGCGGACCCGCTCGCGCCGCCCCGGCTCCCCCTCCCTCAGCACGTCGAGCAGGCTCACGAGGTCCGCGTACGCCCCGAACGCGGCCACGAGGCCGAGCCGGCTGGCGGCGCGCTCGTCGGCGGCCGCGACCAGGGCGTAGGACCCGCCGAACGAGAAGCCGAGCGCCGCCGTCGTCCCACGGGTGCGTGGATCGTCGTCGAGGGCGACCACGGCGCCCACGAGGGACTCGACGTCGGCCCGCTCGAGACGGTGGGAGGAGAGCGCGAGCTCGGGGACGAAGACGACACGCCCCGCCCGTGCCAACGCGTCCGCGAGGCGCATCACACGGGGGTCGGCCGGCCCCTGCGGAGTGATGCCCGCCGCGAGGAGCACCGCCGGTGCGGGTGCCCCGGCGGGCACCCAGAGACGGCCCCGGACGGGGGCGTCGACCCCGGCGCGGCCGCTCAGGTCCACGTCCCGCCAGGCAACAGGGTGTCGGCCGGGGATCCGGATGCCGAGCGCGCGGCCCACGACTGCCGCGGCGGCGAGACGCTCACCGACCGTGGGTCGGCCGCTCACTCGCGCAGGTCCTGGGCGAACTCGACGAGGTGACCGTCGGGATCGCGGACGTAAGCCGTGCGCTGCCCCCACGGGCGGTCGGTCGGCGGGGTCACCTGTTCCACCCCCGCCTCGGTGAGCTCGGCGAAGGCGGCGTCGACGTCGGGCACCTTGAACCCGAGCTCGAACCCGGGCGCATCGCGATCGGCGCGGCGGATCCGCTCGCGCCCGATGGTCGCAGCCATCGCGTGTCGCTCGTAGAGGGCGACCCGGGTCCGGCCGGTGTCGAGCTGGGCGAACGGTCCGGACCGGTGACCGAGGGTGAGCCCGAGGGTCCCGGTGTAGAAGCCGAGGGCGCGATCGAGGTCCTCGACCACCAGGACCACGTAGTCAGGTGCCTCCAGCTCCATCGCGACCCGAGCGTAGTGGCGAGCGGCCGGGTACCGCGGACCCCGACGGGACGCGATACTGCGGCGACGGCCACAAGAGGGGACTCCCATGCCACGAGCCATCGGATCGCCGCTCGCCGCCTTCGTGACGCCGGGGTCCTCGCTCGGCAAGGCCGCCCAGCGCGCAAGCATCGCCGAGACGCTGGGCTACGACCTCGTGCTCGACAACCACATCGCCAATCGCGACGGGCTCGTCAGCCTGGCCGCGTACGGCGCCACGACCTCCACCGTCCGGCTGGGGACGGGCGTCTACCCGGCGCTGCTGCAGTCGCCACTCTCGCTCGCCCAGCAGGCGGCGACGCTCGACGAGATCCTCCGTGGCCGGCTCGTCCTCGGCCTGGGCACGAGCCACCGCCCGACCATCGAGGGCTGGCACGGGCTCGAGTTCCCCGACGCGCCGGTCGAGGCCATGCGCGAGATCGTCACGGTTCTCCGGAGCCTGTTCGCCGAGGGGGCGGTGGACTTCTCCGGCAGGCACGTCCGCGTCGGCTTCCGCTTCATGGGATTCACGCCGCGGGCGGACATCCCGATCCACCTCGCCGCGCTGTCCCCTGCGATGCTGCGCCTGGCCGGCGAGGTGGCCGACGGAGTGATCCTCTGGCTCTGCGACCCTGGCTACGTGCGCGAGACCGTCGTTCCCCTGATCGCGGAGGGCGCCGAGCAGGCCGGGCGTGATCCCGCAGAGATCGAGATCATCGCCGCGGTGACATGCTCGGTGGCCGGCGACCCCGGGCCCGTGCTCACGAAGTTCCGCCGCACCCTCGTCCCCTACCTCTCGCTGCCGTTCTACCGCGCGATGCTCGCGCGCGCGGGCTACGGCGAGGATCTCGAGCGGTTCGACGCGGGGATGGCCGAGGGCGACCTCGACCGCGCCCTCGACGGGGTGAGCCACGACATGCTCCACGCCCTCGCCGGCATCGGCACCGAGGCGGACGTCAGGAAGAAGCTCGACGAGTACCGGGACGCCGGCGTGACGCTGCCAGGGGTCGGTCCCCTGACCGCGGACGGGACATTGCGGTTCGAGCAGATCCTCGCCGTCGCCGCCGGCCACGACCTCACCGCCGCCACCACCTGACCCCGGACCCCGCGACTCCGGCGACACGTCCCTCTCCAGTTACGCAGTTGTGACGAGAGAGGTACGACTCTCCCCAGGCCGCGCGTCGGGACCGTGAGGTCGGCGGTCACGCACCGAGTTCCCGCTTCACTGCCCCGATTCATGGCCTTCCGCCCACGACAGGCGAGGGTGGATGCGAAGCCGATCGCGCCGGGCGGGGCTGGTCAGGGGGTGAGGCGGGTGAGGAGGTCGCGGGCGACGTCGGCGACGTGCTCGCCGGTGAAGCCGAACTCGAGCATCAGCCGGTCGCCGGGGGCGGACGCCCCGTAGCGGTCGATGCCGACCGCTACCCCGTCGGCGCCGAGCCACCGCTCCCAGCCGAACGTGGCCGCCGCCTCGACCGAGACCCGGGCTCGGACCTGCGGTGGCAGGACCTCGTCGCGGTAGCCCCGGTCCTGGTCGGCGAAGCGCTCCCAGCACGGCATCGACACGACCCGCGCGCCGACACCCTCGCCGGCGAGAAGCTCGGCGGCGCTGACCGCGTGCTGCAGCTCCGACCCGGTGCCGATCAGGATGACGTCGACGGCCCCCTCGGGCTCCCGGAGGACGTACGCGCCCCGCGCGACCCCGCCCGCCGGCTTGCCCTCCATCTCGGGCAGCCCCTGGCGGGTGAGCGACAGCAGGGTCGGCCCGTCGCGGCGCTCGAGCGCGCACATCCACGCCTGGACGGTCTCCTCACCGTCGGCGGGCCGGATGACGTGGAGGTTGGGCATCGCCCGCAGGCTCGCGAGGTGCTCGATCGGCTGGTGGGTCGGGCCGTCCTCACCGAGGCCGATCGAGTCGTGGGTCATGATCCAGATCACGCGCTGACCGGTCAGGGCCGACAGTCGGATCGCCGGCCGCGCGTAGTCGGTGAAGATCAGGAACGTCGCTCCGTAGGGGATCAACCCGCCGTGGAGCGCCATCCCGTTGCAGACCGCGGCCATCGCGTGCTCGCGCACGCCGAAGCGGAGGTTGCGGCCGGTCCGGTCCTCGGCGGAGAAGACCCCGCTGAAGTTGATCTCTGACACGTTCGAGCCGGCGAGGTCGGCGCTGCCGCCCATGAGCTCGGGCAGTCGCTGCGCGAACACGTCGAGCGCGTTGCCGGACGCCTTGCGCGTCGCGACCTTGCCCTCGACGACCGGCGGGTCCTCGGCCCAGCCCTCCGGGAGGTCCCCGCGCAGGCGCCGCTCGAGCTCCGCGGCGAGGTCCGGGTGCGCGTCGCGGTAGGCGGCGAAGCGCTCCTCCCAGGAGCGGCGGGCGTCGGCTCCGCGCGCCCGCGCGTCGAGGTGGTCCCGTACCTCCTCGGGGACCGCGAACGGCTCCTCGCAGGTCCAGCCGAGCGCCGCCTTCGTGGCCGCCACCTCGTCCTCGCCGAGCGGCGCGCCGTGCGTCGCAGCCGTGCCAGCGAGGTTCGGCGACCCGAACCCGATGACGGTCCGCACCCCGATGAGGCTGGGCCGCTCGTCGTTCTCGGCCTGCTTCACCGCGGCGCGGATCGCGTCGAGGTCGGCGCCGTCCCCGACCCGTTCGGTGTGCCACCCGAGGGCCGCGAACCTCCCGAGGACGTCCTCACCGAAGGTCTGGTCGGTCGACCCGTCGATCGTGATCCCGTTGTCGTCGTAGAGGTAGACGAGCTTGCCGAGACGCAGGTGCCCCGCGAGCGACGCCGCCTCGTTCGCCACCCCCTCCATCAGGTCGCCGTCGGAGACGATCGCGTAGACGCGATGGTCGACGACCTCGTGGCCCGCGCGGTTGAACTCCGCGGCCAGCTTGGCCTCGGCGATCGCCATGCCGACGCCGTTCGCGAACCCCTGGCCGAGCGGGCCGGTCGTCGTCTCGATGCCGGGGGCGTGGCCGTGCTCGGGGTGGCCGGCGGTCGGCGATCCCCACTGGCGGAAGTTCTTGATGTCGTCGAGCGAGAGGTCGTAGCCGGTCAGGTGGAGGTAGGCGTAGAGCAGCATCGACCCGTGGCCCGCCGACAGCACGAAGCGGTCGCGGTCGGCCCAGTCCGGCGCTGCGGGGTCGTAGCGCATCGCCTCGTGGAAGAGCACGTAGGCCATCGGCGCCGCGCCCATCGGCATCCCCGGATGGCCGGCGTTCGCCGCCTGGACGGCGTCCATCGCCAGCGCCCGGACGGTGTTGATCGCCGACTGCTCGATGTCGTGCTCCGGCATTCTCGCTCCGTGTCGGTGAGGGTCGTGCTGGTCGAGCACGAGCGGCCTTTTGGGGGCGATGATGCCATGCCGGACACGCCGGAGCCGCACTCCCGCGTCGCCGGCCGCACCTCGGCTCCCACTACCCTCGCCGCCATGACCAAGCAGCACCGGCTGACCCTGCGCGTCGCCCTCGAGAACCTCCCGGGGATGCTCGCGAAGGTGACCGAGACGGTCGAGGAGCGCGCCGGCGAGGTCGTGGCGGTCGACGCGGTCCGCGCGGCGCGCCACATGGTGACGCGCGACGTCACCGTGGAGGTCCGCGACGAGGCGCACGGGGAGGAGATCGCGGTCGCGCTGGACGCGATCGCGGGCGTCGAGCTGCTCGCGATCACCGATGACGTCGTGCGTGCCCATCTCGGCGGCAAGATCACGATCGAGAACCGCTTCGAGGTGCGCGACCGCGAGGACCTCTCGGTGGTCTACACGCCGGGGGTCGGCCGCATCTCGCAGATGATCGCCGAGGACGAGAGCGAGTCGTACCGCCTCACGATGCGCGCGAACACGGTCGCGGTCGTCACCGACGGCTCGGCCGTGCTCGGCCTCGGCGACATCGGGCCGCTCGCCGCCCTTCCGGTGATGGAGGGCAAGGCGATGCTGTTCAAGGAGTTCGGCGGCGTCGACGCCTACCCGATCCTCGTCGACGCCGAGGACCCGGACACGATCGTCGACACCGTCGTCCGCATCGCCGGCGGCTTCGGCGGCATCAACCTCGAGGACATCTCCGCGCCGCGGTGCTTCGAGGTCGAGGGCAAGCTCCGCCAGCGGCTCGACATCCCGGTCTTCCACGACGACCAGCACGGCACCGCGGTGGTCGTGCTCGCCGCCCTGCTGAACGCCGCGAGGCTCGTCGACAAGGGGGTGGCTGACCTCCGGGTCGTGCTGCTCGGTGCGGGAGCCGCGGGGGTCGCCGTCGCGAACCTCCTCCTGGCCGCGGGCGTCAGCGCCATCGTCGCGGTCGACCGCCAGGGGATCCTGACCATGAAGCGGAAGGGCAGCGACCCGATCAAGCGGCGGCTTGCGAAGCAGACGAACCCCCACGGGATCGAGGGCGACCTGCCGGAGGCGATCGAGGGCGCGGACGTCTTCATCGGGCTGTCGGGTCCCGGCCTCCTGCCGGTGGAGCTCCTGGAGTCGATGGGACGGGACCCGATCGTGTTCGCGCTCGCGAACCCGGTGCCGGAGATCATGCCGGAGGCGGCCGCGCCGCATGTGCGCGTGATGGCGACGGGACGCTCGGACTACCCGAACCAGATCAACAACGTTCTGTGCTTCCCCGGCCTCTTCCGTGGTCTCCTCGACGCAGCCGCCACGAAGATCACCGACGAGATGAAGGTGGCCGCGGCCGAGGCGATCGCGACGATCGTCGGCGACGAGGTGTCCGAGGACTACATCATCCCCTCCCCCTTCGACCGCACCGTCTCCCCCGCCGTGGCCGACGCCGTCGCGCGCACCGCTCGCCAGCAGGGCCATGTGCGCCCCGGCTCCCACGGATCGCTCGAGGACGAGCTCGAGGCGCGCGCGCACGAGGCGGCGCGGCGTGCGGTCGCCC
>JBOHEE010000138.1:0-1705 GCA_050700895.1 Nitriliruptorales bacterium
GGTCTCGCCGTACTCGACGCGGTACGGGATCGACGGCGTCTGGCCGTGATCGCTCAGGATGTATACGTCGTAAGGACGGCCGGGCACGCGCCGCAGCATGCGCAGGATCTCGCCGATGCGGCGATCGACCGCGCGAACGCTGGCGAACGCCGCGCGCGATCGCGGACCGAAGTGGTGCGCGAACTCGTCATAGGCATTGTAGGTCGTGTAGATCGCGGGCACGCCGACGTAGATGTCGAGCAATACGGCGAGCGTCTGCAGCTCGCGCAGCACCACGTTCGAGCCGATATGCATGAACGGCAGGTACCACCAGTAGTAGGTGTAGCGGCCCTTGACCTGACTCACCAGGCGGTTCCACTCCTCGTGCAGGTACTCCCAGACGCTGGCGAACACCATGCGGGCCATACGCACGGGGTGGAGCAGGGCGAGCAGGAACAGCCGGCCGCCGCCCATCTTCTCGAGGAACGGCTGCGGCCGCTTCGCGGCGAGCGTGAACACCGCGCGGTCGGCGCCGCCGTCGTAGATGTTGACGTATCCCGACCCGTCCTCGAGGATGCCGTTTTCGGGCAGCCTGTCGCGGATGTGCTGGACATCGGCGGGCCTGGAACCGAGAATCACACGATGCTGCTTCTTCTCGTAGAAGCGGAACGCCGGGATGCGTTCCTTGGTGCCGAAGAAGATCGCGGCTTGCGCGGCTGGTGTCGCGCTCGGCAGACCCGCGGGGTAGCGCCGCAGCTCCCAGCCGTTGCGCTCGAGGAGGCGCCGTAGGTTGGGTGCGAAGCCTTTCGCGATCGCCCGCTCGAGGTCGTCGTGCGCGAGCGCGTCGATCTGAATGACGAGCAGGCCGCGATCGGCGCGCGAAGGGGTGCCGGCCCGGGTCTGATCCCGCAGCGCGCGGCGCTCGCTCGCGAACGGGAAGTACTTCACCCGGTAATAGGAGTGGTAGAACCGG
The DNA here is from genome assembly GCA_050700895.1 of Nitriliruptorales bacterium. Taxonomy (GTDB): domain Bacteria; phylum Actinomycetota; class Nitriliruptoria; order Nitriliruptorales; family JAHWKO01; genus JBOHEE01. Next base: position 953 of record JBOHEE010000138.1, read on the forward strand.
CGCCGGAGCCGTTTCCATCGACTCGAGAATGACATGGACGGATCGATAACCTTTGCTGTGGCCCTCGTCGCAGGCGTGCTCTCGTTTCTGTCGCCGTGCGTACTGCCGCTCGTACCCGCCTACCTTGGATTCATTACGGGGATGTCGCTCGATGAGCTGCAAGGCACGAGGGCGCGCTGGGCCGTCCTCGTGCCTGCCGTGTTCTTCGTCTCGGGCTTCAGCGTGATCTTCATCTTGATGGGCGCATCCGCGTCGCTGCTCGGACAGCTGCTGTTCCAATACCAGGTTTGGATCGCGCGGATCGGCGGTGCGCTGATCATCGTCTTCGGATTGCACCTACTCGGCGTGCTCCGCCTCGGCATCCTCATGCGCGAGCGCCGGTTCCAGCTGGCGAACGGACCGAAGGGCTACTTCGGGGCGGCCGCCGCCGGAATGGTGTTCGCCGCCGGCTGGACGCCGTGCATCGGTCCCGTGCTCGGCGCACTTTGGACGTGGGCCGGCGTGCGCGCAACGATGTGGGGCGCGCTGGGGTTGCTGGGCGGATACTCGCTCGGTCTCGCGATCCCATTCCTGATCGCCGCGGCGGCGACGGGGTTCTTCCTCAACGCATCGCGTCGAATCCGCGGCAGCCTGCCGGTGCTCGAGAAGGTATCCGGCGCGATCCTCGTCCTGGTCGGCATCCTGCTCGCGACCGGCTCGTTCACGCTGCTGGCCGCGTACTTCGCGAGGCTGACGCCGCAGTTCATCCTGGAC
>JBOHEE010000139.1:0-3817 GCA_050700895.1 Nitriliruptorales bacterium
GTTCGGGGGAGGCGGCGGAGGCGGCGGCGGAGGCGGCGCCGCGCCGGCCCCGACCACCCCCGCGAGCGGGTCGGCGAGCGGCAAGGTCGCCCCCGGCGGGACCCTCTCGACGGACCCGTCGGGGAGCGGGGCGACCCCGGAGAGTCCCGTACAGACGAAGATCACGAGCCCCGTCGCGGGGACCGTCGACGTCACCGCGGGATCCACGAGCGCGGCCGCCCCCTCCGGCTGGCGTCTCATCGACCACGAGGTCACGATCACCGCCCCGGCGGCCACGCCGGACGAGCCGCTGGTGTTCGAGTTCCACCTGGACGGCTCGGTCGACGCGAGTGGCGTGACCGTCTTCCGCAACGGCGCCGCGGTCGGCGGGTGCCTGGGCGCGAGCGCCGCCGATCCCGACCCGTGCGTGAGGGCGCGGTCCTCGAACGGTGACGACACGGTGGTCACGGTGCTCACCTCTCGGGCGAGCCGCTGGAACTTCGGGTTCGCCGCGACCGCCTGCCCCGACGTGCGCGTCGCGGCGAGCTCCTTCCGCGACTTGGGCAGCAGCCCGCACGCCCGCTCCGTCGAGTGCATCGCCTGGTGGGGCGCCGCGAGCGGCATCTCCACCACGGCGTTCGCGCCGACGAACACGGTCACGCGGGCGCAGATGGCGACGTTCGTCGCTCGCGCACTCGAGGCAGCCGACGTCGACCTCCCCGGCGGGGCCGACCGGTTCGGCGACGTCGGATCCTCGCCGCACGGAGCGTCGATCGACGCCCTAGCTGCTGCGGGGATCGTGTCCGGGGTCGGCGGGGACCGTTACGACCCCGGCGGGTCGGTGACCCGCGCGCAGATGGCGACGTTCCTCATCCGGGCGGCCCGCTACGCCACCGGCGAGGCGCTGGTGGCGTCCACGGACGCCTTCGCCGACGACGACGGGAGCCCGCACGAACCGTCCATCGACGCGGTGAAGGCGTTCGGGCTCGCGTCCGGGACGGGGACGGCGACGTTCAGCCCCGACCGCCACGTGAGCCGCGAGCAGATGGCGACGTTCCTCGTGAACCTCCTCGACCTCCTCGTCGACCGCGGGCTGGCGCGCCCGCCGGCGTGATGCTCGACCCCTCCCTGGCCTGCTGGCGAACGACGATGAGATGCGTCACAGCATGCTAACATGCGTCTACGCATGACAAGGCGGGATGGCGCGATGCCCAGGACGATCCAGATCCGCGACCTCGACGACGAGGTGTACGACGCGCTCTCGCGCCGCGCCGCGGAACTGGGCATCTCCGTACCGGAGCTCCTCCGTCGCCACGCGGCACGGCTGGCAAGCCGCCCGCCACTGTCCCAGTGGCTCGAGCGGACGCGCCGCCGGCCCTCGGACCTCAGCCGGGAGGACGTGCTCGACGCGCTCGACGCGGGGCGGGGCCCGTGGCCCGATGCTCGTCGTTGACGCGTCCTGCCTCTTCGAGGTGGTCGCCGACACCCCGCGGGCCGAGTCGATCCGACATCGGCTCCTCGACGACGAGGACCACATCGCGCCTCATGTGATCGACGCGGAGGTGTCGGCGGTCGTCCGCCGTCTCCACCTTGCAGGGAGGCTCGACGCGACCGCAGCCGCCCAGGCGGTGGAGGACCTGCGCGACTGGCCGGGCGAGCGCGTCGGTCACCAGCCGCTCCTCGCGCGCGCCTGGGGGCTCCGGCACGGCGTCCGGACGTGGGACGCGCTCTACGTCGCCCTCGCCGAGGTGACCGAGGCCGTGCTCGTGACGACCGATGCGAGGCTGGCCGCGGCTCCCGGACCGACCTGCGAGATCGAGGTCCTCGCGTAGCTCAACTCTCCACACCTGCGCGGAGTCAGGAGGTCCTGGCTCGGCGCTCGCATCGACGGCGTCCGTGAGGAGCTCGGCGCTCGCATCGACGCCCACATCGAGCGCCACACGACGGCGTAGCCTCCGTGGCGAGCCTCGTGAGCAGGATCTGCAGGCGCCGGTTGAGGGGTGACATGCACATGGCTGTAGCATGCCAAGTGTCTAGCCAACGCTTCTCGAAGCACCGAGGGCGAGCGCGACCGCCGCCTCCGCCGACAGTCCCCGCCCTTCCTGCCATGCCGCCTCGAACGCGGGCTCCCCGAGCTGCTGCCGTGCGGCGTCGGGATCGAAGCTCGACGCCCCGTGCCAGACGGGCGCGCCCAGGGGGGCGCCGATGAAGGTCGCGAGCCCGTCGGCGGCGCCGTGGAGGCGGACCGCCCGCTCCCAGTCCCCGGTGTGCGCGGACGTCTCCGCGAGCCCGAGCAGGGAGAACGCGATGCCGGTGAGGTGTCCGATCTCCGCCGACAGCCGCAGGCCGGCGCGGAAGTGCTCGTCGGCCTCCTCGCCTCGCCCGAGCGTGGCGGCCGCCCGTCCGAGTGCCCAGCGCGACCATCCCGTCCCCCACGGGTCGCCGAGCTCCTCGTAGAGGGCGAGGCTCTCCGCGGCGAGCTCCGCGGCACGCTCCACGTCGCCTCCCTTCCGGGCGAGCTCCTCCATCCGGTTGAGGGCCGAGGCCACTCCCCAGGAGTCGCCGGCCGCCCGGAAGAGGTCGGCCGATCGGGCGAAGCGATCGCCCGCGCCGTCGGGATCACCTCGCCAGGCGGCCACGATCCCCGCCACCTGGAGGGCGAAGGCCGCCGATACTGCTCCGGTCTCCTCGCCACGCAGCACCAGGCTCTCGCCCGCCCGACGGTCGGCCCCCTCGAGGTCCCCCAGCCACCACGACGAGAGCGCTGCCTGGGCGAGCGCGGTCGCCCGGAGGTCGACGGGGCCGTCCGGGCAGGCCTCCAGGGCGACGGTGACCCAGCGGTGGCCCTCGAGGAGGTGGCCGAAGCGGACCCAGAAGTCCCACAGCCCCGCCGCGAGCTCCAGCAGGAGCTCGCCGTCCCCGTTCGACCCAGCCCATGCCAGGGCGGCGCGCAGGTCGTCGGTCACGGCGGTGAGCCGATCCCGCCACTGGAGCTGCGCCGAGCCTCGCAGCGCCAGGGCCCCCTGCCGGGCGAGCTCGCGGTGGTACTCGGCGTGCCGTCGGCGCATCGGCCTGGTCTCGCCGACCTCCTCCAGCCGCTCGCGGGCGTAGCGGCGGATGGTGTCGAGGAGGCGGTAGCGCACCTGCCCGCCGCTCGCCATGACGGTGACCAGGGAGCGGTCCACCAGGCGTCCGAGCACGTCGAGGACGTCGTCGGCCGCGATCCCGCCCCAGCCGCAGACCGCCTCGGCGGCCTCCAGGTCGAACGACGCGGAGAAGACCGACAGGCGTGCGAACAGGAGCCGCTCCGTCTCGTCGAGCAGACGGTCGCTCCAGTCGATCGCCGCCCGCAGCGTCTGGTGGTGCGGCACGCGGGTGCGGCGGCCGCTGGTCAGGACCCGGAAGCGGTCGTCCAGGCGGTCCAGCAGACCGCGGACGCCGAGGAACGGCACGCGGGCGGCGGCGAGCTCGATCGCCAGGGGGATCCCGTCGAGCTCGCGGCAGACCTGTGCGATCTGCGCGACGTCGGCGAGGTCCGTCTCGGGGGCGCCCGCGGCGCGCGCCCGATCGACGAAGAGCCGCACCGCCGGCGACTGCGCGAGCCCGTCGGGGCCCTCGCCGTCGTCCGGGACGGACAGGGGGCGGAGCCGCCGGACAACCTCACCCGGCACGGACAGGGCCTCGCGGCTCGTCGCGAGGATCCGGACGGCGGCGCCCGCCTCGATGGCGGTCTCGCAGAGTGCGGCGGCAGCTTCGAGGACGTGCTCGCAGTTGTCGAGCAGGAGCAGGAGCCGCCGGCCCGAGACGCCGCCGGCGACGGCGGCGAGCGGGTCCCGGC
>JBOHEE010000140.1:0-5172 GCA_050700895.1 Nitriliruptorales bacterium
CCTGGGCCTTCTCGTCGCCGGCGACGGCGCCGACGACCTCGGACAGCTCGGCGGAGCTCTCGTCGAGCGTGGCTGCCGCGGCCTCGAACTGCGGCGTGTCTGGCCCCGCCGCGTAGGCGGTCTTCACCGCGATGCCTGACAGGTAGACGTGCTCCTCGAGCAGGGTCGACAGGGTCGCGTACGCCTGGGCAGCGGGGGACTCGATGTCGCCCTCGAGTCCGGCTGCCTCGGCGACGCCGCTCGCAAGGGCCTTCGCGGTGCCGCTCTCGCCGACGTGCGTGGCGGCCTCCTTCAGCCTGACGAACACGGCGGGGTCCCCGTCGGCCGCGGCGTCGATCGCGGCGGTGAGGGTGTCGATGTGGCCGGTGAGGGACTCGGCGACGGCGTCGGCGGGCAGGGCGCCGCCGGTGACCTCTTCGAAGAAGGCGCCGGCCTGCTGGCGGTACTGGTTGAGGTTGTCGAGCGCCTGCTGCGTGACCTGTTCGTCGCCCTCGGCGGTGCCCTTCGCGTAGTCGACGAAGAAGCCGATGTGCGCCCGCCACAGCGAGAGGAAGGCCTGGGCCTTCTCGTCGCCGGCGACGGAGCCGACGACCTCGGACAGCTCGACGGAGCTCCCGTCGAGGGTCGCCGCAGCCGCCTCGAACTCACTCGAGTCCAGACCCGACGACAGTCCGACGTCGACGGCAATGCCCGACAGGTAGACGTGCTCCTGCAGCAGGGTCGACAGCGTGGCGTAGGTCTGGACGGCCGGCGTCTCGATGTCTCCCTCGAGTCCGGCTGCCTCGGCGACGCCGCTCGCCAGGGCCTTCGCGGTGCCGGTCTCGCCGACGTGCGTCGCGGCCTGCTGCAGCGCCGCGAACGGATCCTGGCGGTCACCCTCCTCATGCGCTTCCGGCGAGCCGCGAGGAGATGGATCGGCGGTCGTCACCTCTTCCGATCCGGTGGGTGCATCGAGGTCCTGGGAGTCCACGTCGGCGCCGCTGGCACAGGCTGTGAGCCCGAGCGCGATGGTCACACCGAGCGCGGCGAGTCGTCCAGATCTCCTGAGGTCTCTCATGTCGCTTTCCCTCTCACCTGTCGCGGGCGCCGGTTCACCGTCGCCTCGGGGAGGGGTTCGGGACGGGAGCGTCCCCGGATGGGTCCGGCCCCGCGTCCGGACGGGCACGGCGGCCCGCACCGCCAACGCAGGACGGGACGCTGGGGGCGGCTACGGTGAGGGACGCATCCGGCCAGCGCGGAAACGATCAGGAGGGGGATCGGTGGGAGAGCACGTCCACGGCGGCCGCATCGTCGCGCGCGCGATGAAGGCCGAGGGCATCGACGCCCTCTTCACACTCACCGGCGGTCACATCAGCGCGATCTACGACGGCTGCAAGCTGGAGGGCGGCATCCGCGTCATCGACGTCCGCCACGAGCAGGCCGCCGCCCACGCGGCCGACGCCTACGCGCGGCTCACGCATCGCCCCGGCGTGGCCGCGGTGACCGCCGGCCCTGGCCTGACCGACGCCATCACCGGCGCCGCGAACGCCTTCTACGCCGACAGCCCGCTCGTCCTCCTGGCCGGGAGCAACCCGCTCCAGCTCGAGGACATGGGCGCCCTCCAGGACGCCCCTCAGGTCGAACTCCTGGCCCCGGTCACGAAGCGCTCCGAGCGCGTCCTCGAGACGCGCCGCCTCGAGGAGGTCCTCGCCTACGCCTTCCGCGACTCGCTGACGCCGCGGATGGGGCCGACCTTCGTCGACCTGCCGATGGACGTCCTCATGGGCGTCGTTGAGGAGGACCAGGTCGTCTCCGGCCGGGCGCAGCGCTTCACCGCCCAGCCCGGCCCCGACCCCGTCGCGGTCGTCGCCGCCACCGACCTCCTCGCCTCCGCGGAGCACCCGGTCGTGCTCTCCGGCTCCGGCACGTACTGGTCCCAGGGGTGGGAGGAGCTGGGGCGGCTCGTCGAGCTCGCCGGACTGCCTCTCTACGTGAACGGGATGTCGCGGGGCATCCTGCCCGCGGACCACCCGAACCTCCTCGCCGCGACGCGCAAGCACGCGCTGCGCCAGGCCGACGTCGTGCTCGCGCTCGGCGTCGACTTCGACTTCCGGCTCGGCTACGGGCGCAGCGAGTACTACCCCGACGGCGTGAAGGTGATCCACGTCGACCCCGAGCCGGGCCGGATCGGCCACAACCGCGCGGTCGAGCTCGGCGTCGCCTCCGACATCCGCCTCTTCCTGCGGGCGCTGCTCGAGCAGGAGAGCAAGCTCGGCCGCACCCAGGAGCGCCCGTGGCTCGTCGAGCTCCAGGACGAGGAGGCGGCCCGCCGCGAGCAGCGGCGCGAGGCCCTCGAGAGCGACCAGACCCCGATCCACCCGATGCGGTTCGCCGCCGAGGTGGCGCGTTTCGCGGACCGCGACGCGCTCTTCGTCGGCGACGGCGGCGACGTCGTCGCCCTGGCCGCCGGCGTCGTCGAGGTGAACCTCCCCGGCCACTGGATGGACCCGGGGCCCTTCGGGTGCCTCGGGGTCGGGGCGCCCTTCGCCCTCGCCGCCCGCCACCTCAAGCCCGACGCCCAGATCGTCGTCGTGCACGGCGACGGGTCGTTCGGCTTCAACGGCTTCGAGTACGAGTCCGCCGCCCGCCAGGGCCTGCCGTTCCTCGGCGTCATCGGCAACGACGGGGCGTGGGGGGAGATGAAAGCCTTCCACGAGCGCGCCTACGGACCCGAGGACATGGTCGCGCAGGACCTGTCGCAGGGCATCGCCTACGAGACGGTCGTCGAGGGCCTCGGGGGCCACGGGGAGCGGGTCACCGACCCCGACGAGATCCGCCCCGCCCTGGAGCGCGCGAACGACGCGGTCCGCGACGGCGTCCCCGCCGTCGTGAACGTCATCCTCGACCGCTCCTTCCGCCGCACCTCCGCCGCCGCCTACGGCGCCTAAGTTCGCGTGCCCCGACTCGCCTCCTCGGGCACGCTCCCTCCGGCGTACCCGTCGCCCCACCCCGCCTGATCCCGCGCCTCCGGTCGCTGCGTCGGCGGGGCGCCTCGACCCCGCCTCCAGCTAGAGGCCTTGGGTCGGCAAAGTTGTCGCGTTTGAGCCAAGTCTTCGTGGGCGAGTCTAGTTTCGGGGGTTCATGCCTCGACGGGCCGGGGCGAAGCCCCGTTAGCTCTGGCGCCCGAGGATTCGAGTCGGGCCACCCTCTGCGAGCGCGTGCGACGCTCCGGCGTGAGCGGATGGGATGCCGGACTCAAGAGGCGGCGGGGAGCTTTCCGAGGAAGTACTCGCGGTCCACGACGACGCGGCGGTGCTGGACGGTCGCGACCGGCTCGCCGTTCTGACGGAAGGTCACGTTGAACTCGAGCCGGCGGCCGTGGTGGCCGATGAGCGTGGCCTCGACCTCGACCTGCGACCCGACCGGGCTCGGCAGCATGTGCTCCACCTCGGCGTAGGCGCCGACCGTCGTCTTGCCCTCGGGGACGTCGCCGGCCACCGCCGCGACGCAGGTCGACTCCGCGAGTGCGAGCACGCGTGGCGTCGCGAGCACCGGCACGTCGCCGGAGCCCATCGCGATCGCGGTGTCGTTCTCCGTGACGGTGACGCGGTGGCTGGCGCTCAGCCCGGGATCACAGAACCCCATCGTGGTACCTCGCTCGATGCAACCTGACCAAGGCTACGCCCCGTCGCGCACTTGTCACGGACGATCGCCGCGGCGCCCCGGCCTCCCGCAGGGCGTCCGGCCCCGCCGGGTAGGCTCCGGGCTCCTTCCCTCCCTCTGGAGCCCACCTCCTCCTTCCCTCCCTCTGGAGCCCACCTCGTGGACGTCCCGTCCGCCGTCCTCGGCATCGTCCTGTTCGAGACCGCCTTCGGCGGCCTCGCGGTGCTCGTCGTCGCGCCCACCTGGGGGGCGGTCCGGCGCGGCTACGAGGTTCTGCTCGGCGGGACGCTCGGTCTCATGGCGCTCGGGGCGTGGGCGGCGATGCGGGACCCGCTCGCGTCGATCGACGCCGCGTCCCTCGCGGTGGCTCCTGACGCGATCGCCCTCACCCTGGCCCTATTCGCCGGCGCGTCGCTCGTCGGGGCGGCGGCGGTGCTCGTCGGGGCACGCCTCGCGGGGCGGGTGCTGATGGGCGCCGCCGTCGCTGGCGGTCTCGTGCTGCTCTGGCAGCTCGGCATCCTCCGGGGCGGGGGAGGGCTCGACGCGGCGGTCGCCGCGCTCGAGCTCGCGCTGGGCGCCTTCTTCCTCGGCGCCGTGTGGGTCGGGCTCGTCCTCGGCCACTGGTATCTGACCGAGCGGCGGCTCTCCAACCGCTACATGGTGTGGACGTCGTGGGTGACCGTCGCGGCGGTCGTCGCGGGGGCGGTTTCGGTGGCGCTGTCGGCCGCCAACCAGGCCCCATGCGTCGGGCTCACCGGAGACCAGGCGCTCGTCTGTCGGCTCTCGTACTCGCCGATCCTGTCCCTGGGCAGCTTCACGATCTACATGGGGCTCGGGCTCGTCGCGCTCGTCGCGCTGATCGCCGGGCTGAACGTGAAGCTGGCCCGCGAGGGAGGGCGGTCGATCCAGGCGGCCACGGGGATGTACTACCTCGCGGTCATCCTCGCCCCGGCGGCGGAGTTCGCCGCGAAGGTCCGCTTCTTCTAGCCGCGCACGGTTGCGAGGACGATGCCGCCGTCGATCGGCAGCACCGCCACCTCGAGGCCCTCGTCCTCGATGAGCGCTCGGGTGAAGGCCTGGCGGGCGTCGAGGAGCTTCCACCCGCCGGCCGCCACCTGGCGGACGAGGACCACCCCTCCCGGACGCAGGATGCGCCGGACGTGGCTGACGAGCGCCTCGTGGTCCCCGTCGACCGCATGCATGACCACGAGGTCGTAGCCGGCGTCGCTGAGCCGTCCGAGCACCTCGTCCGACGCCCCGACGATCGTGCGCACCCGGCGGGTGACGCCGGCGTCCTCGTACGCCTGCTGCGCGAGATCCCGGGCGTCCGCGTCAGGCTCGATGCACGTCAGAGCGGCACGTTCCGCCAGCCCGCGGAGGAGCCACAGACCGCCGACGCCGGCCGAGCCGCCCACCTCGACGACGGTGCGAGCCGCCATGGTCGCGGCGAGCCAGGCGAGGAAGGCGCCGACGGGCGGCGGCGGGACGCCCGAGTCGGGCCCGGCCCGGCCCCGGGCGTCGGAGAGCGCC
>JBOHEE010000141.1:0-14813 GCA_050700895.1 Nitriliruptorales bacterium
CACCGTCGAGGTCGGCGACGAGAACGTGACGCTCGAGATCACCGCCCCGCCCGCCGAGGAGGCCCAGGCCCTCGTCGACCTGGCGCACGACGCCTTCGCCCGCAAGTCGGATCGCCGCGATGGCTGACCTGCTGACGATCGGCGAGGTCGGGGACGAGGTCGGCGTGCGCACGTCGACGCTGCGCTACTACGACGAGCTCGGCCTCGTGGAGCCGACCACCCGCGTCTCCGGGGAGCGACGCTACGACCCTCGCGCCGTGCGCCGCCTGCGCGTGGTCGGACTCTGCCGCCAAGCCGGTTTCACGCTCGCGGAGATCAAGCGGCTGCTGGACGGCGAGGGCGACTGGCGACCGCTGGCTGAGGCGAAACTCGCCGAACTCGAGCGCCGGATCACCGAACTGCGCCACGCGAAGCGGCTCGTGCAGGCCGCCCTGGAGTGTGACTGCGACCACCTCGAGGGCTGTGCCCGCACGGCCCATGGCGCGCCGCAGGAGATCTGCGGCACGGGAGCGACGACGAAGGAAGCGACATGAACGTGGAGATCGAGTACTGCGTGCCCTGCGGCCACCTCGACCGGGCCATCACGACCCAGCGCGAGCTGCTCGAGACCTTCGGTCAGGAACTGGAGACGGTCAGCCTCCGCACCGGCGAGGGTGGGGTCTTCAAGATCCGCATCGAAGGTGAGCAGGTCCTGGACGCGAAGCAGGACGGCTACGACCTCGGCAGGATCAGGAAGCTTGTTGACGACCGTCTCGCCGCCTGACCGCGAGCCCGACGCCTGCAAGGTGTCACCGTGACCGTGCTCCGCTCGCTCGCCCTGTTCGCCGTCGCCGCGGTCGCCGAGATCGGCGGCGCCTACCTCGTCTGGCTCGGCCTCCGCGGCGGGCGCGGCTGGCCGTGGGTGCTCCTCGGCGGCCTGGGGCTGGCCCTCTACGGCGTCGTGGCGACGTTCCAGCCCGAGGCGAACTTCGGCCGCATCTTCGCCGCCTACGGCGGCATCTTCATCGCCGGGTCGATCCTGTGGGGGGTGGTCTTCGAGGGCTTCCGCCCCGATCGATGGGACGTCCTCGGGGCCGTGATCTGCTTCCTCGGGGTGGCCGTCATCATGTACGGCCCCCGGCCGTAGGGGCACGGCCCCGCCCGCGTCCGGCTCCGCCCGTCCGACCTCGTGAACTGACCCCCGGTCGGACTCGACGTCGGGCCTGAGGCCGGCTTTCCGGCCTCTCCGCCGACGTGGATCGGCTCGCCTGGCCTCCTGGCAGGTCCCGACGGCCGCGCGGGGCTTAGTTAGGAGGGGTTCGTGAGCTCGTGGCGGGTGCCGGCGGCGTCGGCGTGCTTCACCAGCTCCTGGAGCGCCTCGACCAGCCCGCCGCAGACGTTCTCGAGGTCGGGCAGGGTGTCCCAGTCGCCGGTGAAGCCGAAGTTCAGCCAGCCGTCGATCGACGTGACGCCCACCGCGAACGAATGCTTCTGGGGCAGCGGAACCACCGGGAACGCGCCCATGAGCCGCATCCCCAGCGAGTAGAGCGGGATCTGGGGGCCCGGGACGTTCGTCACCACGAAGTTGTAGACGCGCGTGCGGGCGGCGGTCCGCGCTGCGAGGGCGTGGATCGTCGGCGGGGCGTACCCGGAGAGGTTGACGAGGAACTCCGCCCCGACCGCCTGCCGGTGCTCCTTCACCCCGCGCATCGCGTCGTGGATGCTGCGGAGGCGGTCGACGGGGTCCATCTGGTCGACCGGGAGCCACACGAAGACCGACGAGACGCGGTTGCCGAAGAGCGTCTCGTCCCCGTCGGCACGCACGCTCACCGGCACCATGACCTTCATCTCGACCCCGCGGGTGTCCTCCCCGCGTGCCCGGAGGAAGCGCCCGACCGCGTCGCCCACGATCGCCAGGATGACGTCGTTGACGGTCGTGCCGAACGAGTCCTTCACGCGCTTGGCGTCCTCGAGCTGCAGGCGCTGGATCGCGAAGCGGCGGAAGGAGCCGTTGCGGCTGTTCAGCGGGCTGCGCGGACCGCGGCTCACGCCCACCGGGGCGATCGAAGCGATCCCCTCGCCGATCTGGGCGATGTCGCGGACGAGCTGGCGGGGCCGGTCCACCGCGCCCTGGATCCGCTCGACGAGCGCGCGCGGACTGGTCAGCAGGCGCCCCGCCGCCGCCGCCGCGAGCTCGAGGTCGCTCGGGGCCGACGCCGGCGTCCACGGCTCCGGCGGCGGGATCTCGCCCGCATCCTCCTCCGCGTCGAGCAGCAGCGTCGCGATGTCGATCCCGGTGACGCCGTCGATCATCGCGTGGTGGGTCTTGCCGAGGTAGGCGACGCGTTCCTCCTCGAGGCCCTCGACCACGTACAGCTCCCACAGCGGGCGCGACCGGTCGAGCGGGCGGCTGATGAGGCGCCCGACGTACTCCATGAGCTGGTCCGTCCGCCCCGGGCGCGGCAGCGCCGCGTGGCGGACGTGGTAGGAGACGTCGAACTCCTCGTCGTCGATCCAGATCGGGGTGGTGAGGTTCAGCGGCGGGAACGCGAGCCGCTGGCGGAAGCGCGGCACGAGGTGGAGGCGCGAGCGCACGAGGTCGAGGAAGCGCGAGAACTCGAACTCGTCCCCGCGCGACGGCTCGAAGAGGAAGAGCCCGGCCGTGTGCATGTGCTCGGTCTCGCTCTCGATCCGCAGGAACGTCGAGTCGAGGACGCCGAGGCGTTCACCGTGGCCTTTGCCCATACCCGCAGCGTATACGGGGTGGAACGGGCCCTACCGCCCGGTCAGGTCCCGTTCCGCGCGGGCGGAGACGACCGAGGCTGAACCGACGACCGTCGCCGGCAGCTCGGGGTGGGCCTCGAGCCAGCGCCCCGTCGAGCCACGCGGCACGAGGTGGGTCGTCGCGAGGGCGGGGAGTCCGCGCATCCCGCCGAGCACCGCGCCGGTCACGGCCTGCGCCCAGTTGCCGGCGCCGAAGGGGTCGATGACGAGGAACCCCTCGATGTCCGGCGTCCCGTCGCGTGTCCACAGCTGCTCGGCGATCGCCACCGCGGTGTCGTCCCGTCCGCTTCCGGCGATGCGGGTGACCGGAAGGCTGAGGCGCGCCTCCACCTCCTCGGACACCGCGCCGGGCCCACCGATCACGACGACCTCGCGGACGCCGTTCGAGAGGATCCACTGCTCGACGCGGGGGTCGAAGCGGCGGCTGTCGGTGACGAGGACGGGGTGCTGCCGCGCCGCGGCGTACGGGCCCACCGCGACCGCGTCGGCCCAGCCCGCGGACTCGTCCGGGGCGCCGCGGACGACGATGGCGACGCTCGTGTCGCCGCCCGCCTCCTTCACCGCGTCGGCGACCGCGACCGACGTCGCGATGCGGTCGCCGCCCCAGTGGCGGGCGACCCGGTAGGCGTCGAGCCGCGGCTCGTGGGCGACCGCGCGGGAGATCGCCCCCTCCCCGCCGATGACCCGGACGGTCGACCCCGGGGGCAGGATGCGGTGGATCTCGTCGGCCACGCGGTCGTCGAGGGTCCGGTCGGGCCCTCCGGGGTGGAGCAGGATCGGGCCGTCGATCCCGGCGAGCCCGGTCGCCGACAGGGCGTCGGGGAAGACGTCGCCCCTCGCGATCACGACCGTGGAGGCCGCGCGCCGGCCGGCGGCGTCGACGGGCACGTCCTCCAGGCCCGCCTCGTCGGTGGGGACGCTGCCCGCGTCGGCGAACAGCTCCCGTGACACGGCCAACGAGGTCGTCACAGGGTCGCCGTTGCCGATGCGCTCGGAACCCCGCGGGACCGACGACCGCCACGGGTCGACCCAGATGGCGCCCCTCACCGACTCCGCCACCCACCCGTTCACGACGAGCTGCGCGCGGACCGCCACGTCGCGCTCGTCGCATCGACGGACGAGGTTGCCGTCGAACCGCACCCAGGGGAAGCCGTCGTCGCCCTGGCGCACGTCGGCGGTCTGCAGCACGTGGTTGCCGCGCTTCCCGTCGATCGTGCAGTGGGCGAGGAACCGGCCGGCCGCGTTCGGATGCGACGGGGGAACACCGGAGACCGGGAGGTCGAGGACGAACGCCTCGCCGGGGTCCGCCGGAATCGGCTGGGGCCCCCGGAACCGGACGGTGAGCGGGGTCCGCCAGTCCAAGATCTCGGGATGCGCGCCCCGATAGTGGTACTGGAGGATGCGGACGAAGTCCCATCCGGCCCGCGCCTGGTCGTCCGCCTCCCACTGGTCGAGGTGGTGGCCCTCGCGGAAGAGGTGGCAGGAGCGGCCGCAGTACTGCGCGAACAGCGGCTCGCCGTCCTTCTTCATCGTGAGATGCCAGGTCGAGTCGACGGCCGCGTTCGTCGCGGCGGTCGGGGCGCGCGCCCCAGGCCGGTAGTGCTGGTGGCGGCCGCTGTCGGTGAGGTCGCAGCGTGAGCGGTACGGGTGGCGGACGTACCACCACGCGTACGACTTGATCGCCATCGCCCCGGCCTTCAGGTACTCGCGCGGGCCCGAGGTGCCGTACTCGAACGGCAGGACGGTCTTGACGTACTCGTCGAACGGGACGGTGACGACGGCACCGCCGCCGTACGCGTCACGGCAGACGCGGATGTGGGACGGCGGGACGTCGTCGGCAGGGGTGGCTGCCGACGTGGGGGTCGCGGGCACGAGCGCCACCGAGAGGGCGAGCACGAGGGCCGCCGCCCACGGCGTCCGCAGACGTCCCGAGGAAAGAAACCCCAAGCGCTGACTCCGTGGTCGGTCCCCTACGACCGCCGGTTCGGGCGCGGTCTGACATCTCTGCCACCCCAAGGCCGCGGTGGCCAGCGGGCCACCCTACCCTGCCCCTCCCGCCAGTTCATCCCGGAGCGAAGATGGATGTCCTCCAGCCGGTCGCCGACCTCTTCGGCGGCGGGCTCGCCACGCCGGTCGTCATCGTCGTCGGCGTCGTGCTGCTCTTCGCCGTCTTCCGCGTCGTGTCGCTCGCGCTGCGGCTCGTCATCCTCCTCGTGATGGCCGGACTCACCGTGGGCGCGGCCCCGCGGATCGGCGACGTGCTCCCGTGGGATCGGGGACAGGAGGTGACCGGCCCGGCGGCCGAGTGCGCGGTCGAGTCGGCGTCGGCCGATGTCCAGGGCTGGGAGAAGGTCGCGACCAAGCGCATCTCGGTGACGTCGCTCTCCGACGACGCGCGCTGTGCCGCGGACGGCACGCTCGGGGCGGGCAGCGCCGAGGTCGTGCTGCGCAGCCTCTACGACGTCCCCCTCGGCACCCGCACCGTCACCGCCCCGACCGAGTAGCCCCAACCGTCGTGTGCGCATCTCTGTCACGGCAGGCGAGTAGAGCTGCGCACGCAACGAGTCAGCGCTCCCTGGGACGGACGGCGACGGGTCGCTGGAAGCCGAGGCCGCGCAGTCGGACGGGGCGGATGCGGGAGGTGTCGAAGGCCGCCGCGAGCCGCCCCTCGAGGTCGCCATCGGCGAGGACCGACCACGGTCGCGCCTGGTCCGTGAGGCGTGCTGCCACGTTCACCGGGGGCCCGAAGTAGTCGCCCTCGCGGGCAAGGGTCGTCCCGGCGGCGAGTCCGGCCCGGAGCGGGGCGTCCTCCAGCGCGTCGGTCCGCCTGGTCACCCGCACGAGGACGTGGGCCAGCTGCAGGACGTCGCGGGCGACGAGCATCGCCGCGTCGCCCACGAACTTCACCACCTCGACGCCGGGGGCGGAGCCGGTCACGTCGAACACGCGCTCCTCGAACGCGTCGAGCACGGCGGCGAGCCCGGACGGGTCGGCCTGCGCGGACAGCGCGGTGTAGCCGACGAGGTCGACGAAGCCGACCGCGACGTCAAGCTCCTGGGTGCCGCCCCTGGTCGCGGCGGTCGCGAGCTCCCCCGACAGGACGTGCAGGAGCGCGCGCTCGTACGCGTGGACGAGGAGCTGGGCCGCCTTCGGGTGGAGCGCCTCCGCCGCCTCGGAGAGCGCGATCGCGACGTCGAGGTCGTCGGCGCCCTCCTCCCGCATCGGCGCCACGATCTCGTCCCGAACGGCGCTGAGGTCTCCCATCGCGATGCGGGCGACCGAACGGCCCCGGACCCGGGCGAGCCGGACGATCGAGTCCTCGCTGAGGGTCTCGAGGAGTTCGCGGAGATGGCGCGCCTCGGCGACGTCCCCCTCGCCGAAGCTGTCCTCGAGCGGCACCCCGAGGGCCACGAAGACCCGGCGCAGGACGCGCTCCTCGACCCCGCCCTTCTCGGCGACCTCGGTGAGCGTGTGGGGCTTCTCCTCGCCGAGGAACTGGCGCACGAGAACGAGCGGCACGCGTCCCTCGTCGACGGCGGCGCGGGCCTCGGCCTCGTCGATGCCGAGCGCGACGAGTTCGTCGACGGTCTCCGCGCCGGAGGCGTCGCTCGGGACCTCCGGGGCGATCGATCTCTGGGGCTCCCCGATCTCGTTCACCTCCGGATCGAGCTGCCGCCGCGAGGCTGTGCCATCACCCGAGGTCGCCGAGGAGGCCGATCGTCCGCTCCAGCACGACGTCGCCGAAGCAGGCGTCGATCGAGTACGCGTCCTCGTACTCCGCGAACGGGTCGCCGACGAAGCCGAGGGCCTGGCGGCCGGCGTGGTCGGTCTCGAACGACTGCATGATGTAGCCGAGCCCATCGTTCACCTGCGCGAGCGGCAGCGCGACCGCGTGCGGGACCCGTTCCTTCACGCTGTTCGAGAGGTTCGCGAACGTCTCCCCCGGCCCCCCGGTGACGACGAGCCCGTCGCCGATGCGGGCGGCCGAGACGGCGGTCCGGACGGACGTCGCCGAGGACGACGTGCACGGCCGCGAGTCGCTCTTGCCGGCCGAGACCGCGGCCGGGCCGCCGAAGGGCCGGTCGAAGAACCCCGGCGTGCCGAGCGCGGTCAGTCCGGAGTTCGTGATCGGCTGGTCCCAGAAGGACTGCGCGACCCGGACGTCGGTGGTGGCGAGCGGACGCCCGGCGCCGACCGCCGGGACGGCCGCCGCGAGACCCTCGCCCATCTCGACCGTGCTGCCGCGCGGGGACATGTTGCCGAGCCCGGTCTGGAAGAGGAGGCCGACGCCCCCGAACGCCTCCTCGACGCGGGCGTCGAAGACCACCGGGAAGTCGGCGTCGGCGATCCCGGTGGCCTCGTCCGCGGTGACCGGGTGGGCGGCGTACGCCCCGACGGTGGCGATGACGCGGTCGGTCGTCGTGGTCGTCGTCTCGTTCGCGCCGTCGCCCTCGCCCCGCCCGAGGCTCCGCCCGGGCGCGGTCGTGGTCGACTGGCCGGGCACGAACGCGCGGAACCATGCGAGCGTCTGCTCCTCGGCCGAGCGGTAGAAGTCGCGCCGCTCGCCGTTCCGCTCGCGGACGATCACCTCGCCGGTCTCGACGAGTGCCGGCTCCATCGCGGCGACCGCCTCGCGGACCGAGGTCCGCAGGGCCTCGGTGACCTGGGCCATGTACCACTCGGGGACGCCGCCCCAGCCGCCGATGAAGTCGGGTGCGGTGTGGCTGTGGGTGGAGGCGAAGAGCAACCCTGCGGGGTCGATGCCGAGCTCGGCGCCGAGGTCCTCGGCGAGGGCGAACGCGCCGCAGCGGTCCCCCTCGGCGCACATGCTCCCGTACTCGCCGAAGTACGAGGTCCCGTCGAGGATGGTGAGCACGAACGTGTCGGTCCCGTCCCCGATCGCGACGCTGCGGACCCACAGCCCGTGCTCCTCGTTCCACGAGGTGATCGGGTTCATCGGGCCGATGCCGTAGCCGCCCATGTAGATGCAGTTGGGGTCCTCCGGCCAGCGGACGCGGAAGTCGGCGACGTGGTCGAGCGCGCGGTCGGAGTCGTCGCCGAACGTCGCGCAGCCCTCGGTATTCCACTCCCCGCCGAACGCCTCGGGGTCGGGCTCGATCGACACCTTCGCGGCGCCGACGAGGTGCCAGCCCGGCTCGAGCGGCCCGTCGCCGACTGACGTGAGCGCCTCCGCCCGCGCCTCGACCTCCGTCCCCGGCTGCGGGAGATCCTCGGTGGCCCCCTCGATCGGTGTGTCGTCGGTGAGCCGGTCGACGGGCCCGAGCCCGGCGCCGGCCCAGGCGACGGAGACGGTGAGGGCGCCGGTGGCGGCGGCGACGAAGAGGCGGCGGAGCATGGGTCACCTTCGAAGCGAGCTTCGTCGAGGTGTTCGCCCTCGGACCGACCGGCTCCTGCCCCAGGCGTGACGGATCGGCCACCTCCTGCCAATATCGCCCCGGCCGGACACCCGACACGAACGGATCGCGGACGACGAAGGAACGTTTCGTCACCGATCGGTGACCAGACGTTCCTCGGTCGGCCTGATATGTCGTGACGAAGGAGACGCGGTGGCGATTCCTGTCCAGATCACGTTCGACGCGGCCGATCCCGACGCCCTCGCCCGGTTCTGGGCCGAGGTCGTCGGCTACGTCCTCCAACCGCCCCCGGACGGCGACGATACCGGGGACGCCTTCCTCGACGAGATCGGCGTCCCCGCTGACCAGCGGGACACGGCGAGCGCGATCGTGGACCCCGACGGCACCGGCCCGCGCTTCTCCTTCCAGAAGGTCCCCGAGGGCAAGACCGCGAAGAACCGCGTCCACCTCGACGTGAACGTCGGCGGCGGGCATGCCACCCCGATCGAGGAGCGCATGGAGCGCATCGACGCCGAGGTGGGACGCCTTGCCGGGCTCGGCGCGGAGAACGTCCAGCGCTTCCACCTGCCGGAGCGCGACGAGCATGGAGCGCATCGACGCCGAGGTGGGACGCCTTGCCGGGCTCGGCGCGGAGAACGTCCAGCGCTTCCACCTGCCGGAGCGCGACGAGTACTGGGTCGTCATGCGCGACCCCGAGGGAAACGAGCTCTGCCTCCAGCAGGAAGCTCTCGGGGGGCCTAGGTAGGTAGGTCCCTAGACGCGACGCCCCGCCGACAGCTGGAGCCGCTGGCTACTTCGGGGGCATGCGGAGGGCGCCGTCGAGGCGGATGACCTCGCCGTTCACGTACGGGTTCTCGACGATCTGGCGCACGAGGAGCGCGTACTCCTCGGGGCGCCCGAGTCGGCGAGGGTGCGGGACACCGCCCGCGAGCGCGTCGCGCTGCTCCTCCGACAGCCCTCTGAGCATCGGCGTGTCGAACGTCCCCGGAGCGATGGTGACGCAGCGGATCCCGAGCCCTGAGAGGTCGCGCGCCACCGGGAGGGTCAGGCCGACCACACCGGCCTTCGACGCGGCGTAGGCGACCTGGCCGATCTGGCCGTCGAACGCCGCGATCGAGGCGGTGTTGACGAGGACCCCGCGCTCCTCGCCGTCGACCGGCTCCTGCTCGGACATCCGCGTCGCCGCGATGCGGATCACGTTGAAGGTCCCGACGAGGTTGACCTCGACGACCTTGCGGAAGGCGTCGTAGTCGTGCGGCCCATCGCGGGTGACGGTCCGCTGGGCCCACGCGACCCCAGCGCAGCCGACCGCGATGTGGAGACCCCCGAAGCGCTCAACCGCCGTGTCGACGGCCGCCTGGACCTGGTCCGGGTCGGTGACGTCGGCCGGGGAGAAGGCAGCCCGCTCGCCGAGTTCCTTCGCCTCCGCCTCCCCCGCCGAGTCGGGCAGGTCGACGAGGACGACGTTCGCCCCCGCCCCGTGGAGCTCGCGTGCGGTGGCGTTGCCGAGCCCCGACGCCCCGCCGGTCACGAGCGCGGTCCGTCCGTCGATCTCCATCGCGGCTCCTCGTCGTGCGACGCCGACGGGGAGCGTAAGCGACACGGAGAGGGCGGTCGGAGCCGCGGGAACGCCCCCTCCCCGCGATACGTTGACCGGGTGATGGGTTCGAGGCTGGTCGCCCCCCTCGCCGCCGTCGCCGTCGCGGCCGCGGGGCTGGTCGCGTGCAGCGGTGGCGATGACCCGACGCTGCGTCCCCCGGGGTCACCGGCCGAGGGCGCGGCACCGCCCGCCACGACCGGTCCGGGCGGCGTCTCGGACACCGCCACCACGGAGGCTGCGGCGGCCTCGCGGCTCTGGCACGGCAGCGCGGCGACGGTGTCCGGCGAGCACGTCGACCTCGCGTCCTACGTCGGACGCGACGTGGCGGTGTGGTTCTGGGCGCCGTGGTGACCGACCTGCAACCGGGAGGCTCCCGGGCTCGCGCAGTTCGCGCGCGACTACGACGGGGAGGTCGCGCTTCTCAGCATCGCCTCACGCGACACGGTCGAGCCGATGCGCGGGTTCGTCGACCGCCACGAACTCGACGGGCTCTTCCCGCACCTGAACGACGCCGACGGGGAACTGTGGTCTCGGTTCGGAGTAGGTGGCCATCCGGCCTGGGCGTTCGTCGACCGCGGCGGTGAGTTCGAGCTCGTCTTCGGGCCGCTGAGCGACGAGCAGCTCCAGGAGCGGCTCGACGCGCTCGCTGCCTCCTGACGGAGGCGCCTCAGCCCTCGTCCTGGTCCTGCTTCGCGTCCTGCTCGCGACGGACGCGCTCACGCTGCTCCGCGAGGCGCTTCTCGGCCTCGGCCGGGGACGGCGCGGTCCCGCCGACGTGGCGCGGCAGCCACCAGCGGTCCTCGTCGTCCGCAGGCGCCTGCGGGTAGACGGCGGCGGCGTGGTCGACCAGGTCGCGGATCGCGTCCATGACCTCCAGCGTCGCCTTCTCGGCGTCCCCGTGGGACGTGTCCACCGGCGGGCCGTAGTGCACGTCGACGGCGACACCACGCTGGAAGTTCTTGGGCCGCCACTTCGTGAGGATCCGCTGGGTCCCCCACACCGCCGCGGGGACCAGCGGCGCCCCGCCCTCGATCGCCATCCGGGCCGCCCCGGACTTGCCTTCCCGGGGCACGAACGAGGGGCTGATCGTGCCCTCGGGGAACATCCCCACAACCTGCCCGCGGCCCAGCCGCTCGATGGACTCCTCCAAGGCGTCGCGGGCGCGGCCGTACCGCTCCACCGGGATGTGCCTCATCGCGCGCATGAGCGGACCGGCGACCGGTTGGCGGAACACCTCCTGCTTCGCCATGAAGCGCACGAGCCGACCCCGTTCGCGCGCCCCGAACCCGACGAACACGAAGTCGAGGTAGCCGACGTGGTTGGAGGCGAGGACGGCGGGGCCGCTCGCGGGGATGTGCTCCGCGCCGTGGACGCGGACTCGCCAGTCCATGACCTTGAAGAGGGTGAGTGCGGCTCCGATGACGGTGCGGTAGACGGGCTCGGGAGACTCCCACCGGACCGCCACGCGCACACCCCTTCGGCTCACTCGCTACCGCCAGCCTACGTGCGGCCGCCTATCGTGCAGGCCATGGAGGTCGGCGAGGTTCTGGCAGACGCGTTCACGCGCGGGCGTGAGAATGTCCGCCGGGTCACCGACGGGCTGGACGCCGAGGCGCTCGCCTACCGGCCGGATCCCGATGCGAACTCGATCGCGTGGCTCGTGTGGCATGCCACGCGGGTCCACGACGACCACGTGTCGGAGATTGCCGGCGAGGATCAGGCCTGGATCGCGAACGGCTGGGCGGACCGCTTCGGCCTCCCCTTCGATCGTGCCGCCACCGGCTTCGGCCACAGTTCGGAGGAGGTCGGCGCCGTCCGACCCGACGGGCGGGAGCTCTTGGTCGGCTACCACAAGGACGTCGTCGAGCGCACGCTCGCCTACCTCGACACCCTCGAGCCCGCCGACCTCGATCGCATCATCGACCGCCGCTGGGACCCTCCGGTCACGGTCGGGGCGCGGCTCGTCAGCGTCGTCAACGACCAGACCCAGCACCTCGGCCAGGCCGCCTACGTCCGCGGCATGCTCGAACGGCGGCTCGCGGGTGGCACTGCCGACGGGTAGACCAGTCGGCTGCCACCATCGGCCATCGATGTCGGGTGACACAACGAGATCCCGGTCCCTGGCCCGACATGGATGACAGGGGACTCAAGGGAGGCAGATGGACCTCGATCTGGACGCAGCGCGGCAGCTGCTGGCTGCGCAGTCCCTCAGCGTCCTCCTCGGCGCGGAGGTCGTGGAGTTCTCCCCCGACCGCACGGTGCTCGTCGTGCCGATCCGGGACGAGCACCTCCAGCAGAACGGGCTCGCCCACGGAGGACTGGTCTGGTGCAGCTGCGTGCGAAGGTCGCCGGGATCGAGGGCCCTCCAGCAGAACGGGCTCGCCCACGGAGGACTGGTCGCCTACGCGGCGGACAACGCGATCACGTTCGCGGCGGGCGCTGCGGTCGGACCGGACGTCCTGACCGCGGAGACGAACGCGAACCACGTGGCGGGCGCGCGTGGCTCGCGGCTGGAGGCTCGCGCCACGGTCGTGAACGTCAGCAGGCGCCTGGTCACCGTGCGATGCGACGCCTTCGACGGCGACGAGTCACGCCTGTGCGCGGTCGCCCAGGGGACGGTGGCCCGCGTCGGGTCCGACTGACATTCCGGGTGGGGCTCGCCTCAATCCGGGCCCACGAGGCAGAAGGGACGGCCGGCAGGGTCGAGGAAGACCCGGAAGGACTTGCCGGGCTGGACGTCGGCCTTGCGGGCGCCCAGGGCGAGCACCTGCTCCTCTCCGGCGTCGAGGTCGTCGACGTCGAAGTCGAGGTGCGCCTGCTGCAGGAGGATCTCGCCGTTGGTCGGCGGCTCCTCGTTGAGGAGTTGCCCGGGGAGGGGGGTCGTGCTCCGCAACTGCGGGGGAGTGGATGTCTCAGGGTCGCGGTAGCGTCCGCCTATGGTCCTCGACCGTTTCTCGGCGCCGGTCCGCGAGTGGTTCACGACCACGTTCGCAGCGCCGACCGAGGCGCAGACCGGCGGCTGGTCGGCGATCGCCGAGGGCGAGCACACCCTGCTGCTCGCCCCGACCGGCTCCGGCAAGACCCTCGCGGCGTTCCTGTGGGCGATCGACCGGCTCGCGACCTCGCCGGTCCCCGAGCGGCGCCGGGAGCGCTGCCGGGTGCTCTACATCTCGCCGCTGCGGGCGCTCGCGGTCGACGTCGAGAAGAACCTCCGCGCCCCGCTCCGCGGCATCGCGCTCGCCGCGGAGCGCCTCGGGGTCGAGGTCACGACGCCGGAGGTCGCGATCCGCACCGGCGACACGCCCGCGGGCGAGCGCCGGACGATGGCGCGCACCCCGCCCGACGTCCTCATCACCACGCCCGAGTCGCTCTTCCTCCTGCTCACCTCGCGGGCCCGCGAGATCCTGCGCGGCGTCGAGACCGTCATCGTCGACGAGAGCCACGCGATGGCGGCCACGAAGCGCGGCGCCCACCTCGCCCTCAGCCTCGAGCGGCTGGAGGCGATCACCGCCCGCCCGCCGCAGCGGATCGGGCTGTCGGCGACGCAGCGGCCGCTCGACGAGATCGCCCGCTTCCTCGGCGGCCAGCGCGACGGCGAGCCGCGCCCGGTCACGATCGTCGACGCCGGGATGCGCAAGGAGCTCGACGTCGAGGTGGTCGTCCCGGTCGAGGACATGGGCGACCTCGGCTCGATCATCGAGGAGCCGGTCAGCGGGCCCGCCGCAGCCGGGCCGGGCCGTCGCAGCATCTGGCCCGCGATCCACCCGCGGCTGCTCGACCTCATCCTCGAGCACCGCACGACGCTGATCTTCGTGAACGCCCGGCGGCTCGCCGAGCGGCTCGCCGCACGTTTGAACGAGCTGCACCGCGACCGTCTCGAGCGCGACGGCGTCGACCTCGCGACCGTCCCCGAGCTCGTCCGTGCGCACCACGGCTCGCTCTCCCGCGAGCAGCGCCTCGTCGTCGAGGACGAGCTGAAGCGCGGGGGGTTGCGGGCGCTCGTCGCGACCTCGTCGCTCGAGCTCGGCATCGACATGGGCGCCGTCGACCTCGTGATCCAGGTCGAGTCGCCGGGGTCGGTCGCCCGCGGGCTCCAGCGCATCGGCCGCGCCGGCCACCAGGTCGGCGAGCCGAGCCGCGGCAAGCTCTTCCCGAAGTACCGCGGCGACCTCATCGAGGCGGCGGTGGTCGTCCGGCGGATGCGCGACGGGCTCATCGAGGAGACCCGCTACCCCCGCAACCCGCTCGACGTCCTCGCGCAGCAGATCGTCGCGATGGCCGCGATGCACGAGTGGAAGGTCGACGAGCTCGCCGACCTCGTCCGCCGCGCCGCCCCGTTCGCCCAGCTCACCGACGGCGCGTTCTCCGCCACCCTCGACATGCTCGCCGGCCGCTACCCGTCGGAGGAGTTCGCCGAGCTGCGTCCCCGGATCGTGTGGGACCGCATCGACGGCGTCGTCCGCGGCCGCGACTCCGCGCAGCGGCTCGCGGTCACGAACGCCGGCACGATCCCCGACCGGGGGCTGTTCGGGGTGTTCCTGCCCGACGGGGCGCGGGTCGGCGAGCTCGACGAGGAGATGGTCTACGAGTCGCGTGCCGGGGAGGTCATCACGCTCGGGGCGTCGACCTGGCGCATCGAGGAGATCACCCGCGACCGCGTGACGGTCACCCCCGCCCCGGGCGAACCGGGGAAGATGCCGTTCTGGAAGGGCGACAAGCCCGGCCGCCCGCTCGAGCTCGGCCGCGCCCTCGGCACCTTCGTGCGCGAGACCCACGAGCAGGGCGGGGCGGCGATCGCGACGCTCCGCGACGAGTACGGGCTCGACGAGCTCGCCGCGGCGAATCTCGTCGCCTACCTCGACGAGCAGGTCGAGGCGACCGGGGCGCTGCCCGACGACAAGACGATCGTCGTCGAGCGCTTCCGCGACGAGATCGGCGACTGGCGGGTCTGCCTCCACACCCCGTTCGGGGCCCGGGTCCACGCCCCGTGGGCGCTCGCGATCGAGCACCGCCTCGCCGACCGCCTCGACCTCGACGTCCAGACCCTGTGGAGCGACGACGGCATCGTGCTGCGC
>JBOHEE010000142.1:0-2682 GCA_050700895.1 Nitriliruptorales bacterium
CCTCCGCCCAGCGGCGGCGGATCTCGGCGTCGACCTCCTCGCGGAACGTGCGGAGACGCGCCTCGAACTCGTCCCGCCAGAGGCGCCGCTCCAGGGGCGACGGCTCGGCCTCGCCACCCGCGCGCCCGCGGAGCATGCGCTCGAGGAGGCCCGGGAGGTCGATCGCGCGCCA
Source organism: Nitriliruptorales bacterium (assembly GCA_050700895.1). Classification (GTDB taxonomy): domain Bacteria; phylum Actinomycetota; class Nitriliruptoria; order Nitriliruptorales; family JAHWKO01; genus JBOHEE01. The sequence goes on from JBOHEE010000142.1 coordinate 173, forward strand.
CACCCGGTACTGGAACCACGACGCCCCGCCGTCGCGGCCCTCGGCGCGCCCGAACCGGTCGACCGCCTCGCGCGCGAGGCGCCGCAGCGACTCGTCGTCGCCCGACATGACTTCCTCGATCAGGCGCTCGAGATACTCGTCGGAGGCATCCGGGTCGCCCAGGTCGGCGGTCGTGATCGTCGGGTCCACGAGGCCGCGCCGCGGCGGGAAGTAGACGTCGAACAGCTCGTCGAAGGCGCGTCGCTGCGCGTGGCTCTTGACGAGGACAGCCGCGAGCCCCTCCCGGAGGTGCGTGCGGTCGAGCAGGTCGAGGTGACGCAGGGTCGAGGTCGCGTCGATCGTCTGCGAGACGGCGACCGGCACCCCCGCCCGCCGCAGCCCTTCAGCGAACGAGTGCAGCCGTGCGAGCAGGTCCGACATCAGTCGCTCAACAAACAGACGTTCAACAGGCTGTCGCAAAATGGTCCCGAGACCTTGGCGTTGACACCAGATGTTGTGCCGTATCGCCAAGACGCAACTAGATCTTGGGTTTTGGTCGGCGCTAGCCGCGAGCTGGCCGGCATTTTGCGACAGCCTGTCAAGCAGAAGTTCATGGGTGGGGCGTCCCGGAGGTCCCGTGAGACATCAGCACCGAGAGCGCGCAAGCGCCCGGAGGGCAAGGCTCGAGGAGGCGTCCACAGCAGCGCTACGGGCCCGACGAGCAACGCAGCCATCCGGGATGCAGGCGCGCTCGAATGCCACGAGACCTCCGGGATGTGCCACCCGCATCAGTTCATCTCGGGCCTGGACGGGACCTCGAGATGGGACTCCGCCCGGCGGATGTCCTGCTGGTACTTCAGGAGGACCGAGAGGGTCGACCGGGCGACGTTCTCGTCGATCGAGTCGAACCCGAGCTCGAGCAGGGTCTGCGCCCAGTCGATCGTCTCGGAGATCGAAGGCGGCTTCTACAGGTCGAGCTGGCGCAGGCTCCGCACGATCCGGACGAGCTGGTCGGCGAGCGCCTCCGGGGCGTCGGGGACGCGGGACAGGACGATCTCGCGCTCCCGCTCGAGCGTCGGGTAGTCGAGATGGAGGTAGAGGCAGCGCCGCTTCAGCGCCTCGGACAGCTCGCGGGTGTTGTTCGAGGTGAGCACGGCGAACGGGTGGTGGACGCCGCGGACGGTGCCCATCTCGGGGATCGTCACCTGGAAGTCCGAGAGGATCTCGAGCAGCAGCGCCTCGAACTCGAAGTCCACCTTGTCGACCTCGTCGACGAGCAGCACCGCCGACAGCGGGTGGCGCAGTGCGCGGAGCAGCGGCCGCTCGAGGAGGTACTCCTCGCCGAACAGGTCGTCGTGGAGCTCCTGCCAGTCGTGGTGCCCGTCGGGGCCCTGGTCGCGGGCCACGCCGTCGTACTGGATGCGGAGGAGCTGCTTCTTGTAGTTCCACTCGTAGAGGGCCTTGGCCTCGTCGAGCCCCTCGTAGCACTGGAGCCGCACGAGCTCCGCCCCGCGCGCCTCGGCGACCGCCTTCGCGAGCTCGGTCTTGCCCACGCCGGCCGGACCCTCGACGAGGATCGGCTTGCGCAGCCGCTCCGCGAGGTAGACGACGGTGGCGATGGACTCGTCGGGGAGGTAGCCGACGTCGGCGAGCCGCTTCGTGACGTCGTCGAGCCCGACGAACTCGGTCGCCACCTGACACCTCCGGGACGCGGGGCAGACGATGCGTGGTCGTGGACGAACGGTACGCGGCTGCGAAGGCCGGGACGAACTCGCCCCCGGCGGTCTTCATCGGGCGAGGTCCGGATCCTCCTGGACGGCTCGCGTCCGCACGGTGAACACCGAGTCCCCGGAGAGCACCCCGCCCCGGGCGAAGAGCCGCCCGTGCTCCCAGTTCGACAGGCCGAGCTCGGGCTTGCCCAGCGCGTACTGGCCGTCGACCCAGCGGGTGAAGCCGTTGCCGACGAACGGCGCGTCGACGGTCCGGAAGAAGCGGCGGTGCTCCCCCTCGTCCGCCGAGACGAGGGAGGCGACGAGCTTCGGGCTCAGCCGGTTGAACCACCCGACGGCCTCGTCGACCGAGTCGACGACCGCGAGGGTCACCTCCGGGCTCTCCTCCCACTCCCACTCGGTCCCGAGCCGGTCGCGGGCGATCGTCTCGGCCATCGGCTCGAGATGGTCGCCGTCCGCGCGCGCGATCGCGACCTCGGCCTCGAACCAGGCGCCGGGCACGTGGGACCGGGCCGACTCCTCCACGTGGAGCTTCGGGTTCGTCCCGCGCCGCTTCGCCGCAGCCTCGAGGCCGGCGAGGAAGACCGGGACGAGCTCGGCCGCCCGGCCGGCGACGATGCAGCAGGTGTTGAGCGTGTTGCAGACCTTGCGGTCGAGCGAGTGCTCCACCGCAGCCCCGAACGCGTCCGCGTCCGCCCGCACGGACGCGACGATCCACGCCCCGCCGGTCCCGTGGAGGCTCACCGGGACGCCGGCCTGCCGCGCCACCGCCCCGAGCTGCCGCGTCGCCGTGCCCGACCC
>JBOHEE010000143.1:0-9420 GCA_050700895.1 Nitriliruptorales bacterium
GGGTGACGTCGCTGTGGACGAGGCCGCGGGCGTGTCCGGCGCCCAGGGCCGAGGCGACCTGACGGCCGATCTCGACGACCAGGGCGGGCGGGACGCCGTCGGTCGCGTCGATCAGATCGGCGAGAGCCGGGCCCTCGATGAGCTCCATGACGAGGAACGGCTCGCCGTCGTGCTCCCCGACGTCGTAGACGGTGACGGTGTGCGCGTGGGTGACGCCGGCGGCCGCGGTCGCCTCTCGACGGAAGCGCTGCGCGATCTCGGGGTCGTCCGCCGACCGGGGCCGGAGGAGCTTGACGGCCACGTGTCGATCGAGGACCTCGTCGACCGCGAGCCAGACCACCGCCACCCCGCCGGATCCGATGCGCTCCTCGAGGCGATAGCGGCCGCCGAGGAGCGCCCCCGGCTCGAGCGCGCTTGGCGCCGGCGAGCGTTCAGCGGTCAAACGCGGACCTCAGATCGGAGGGTGGCTGGCGCCACAGGCGGACGGCAGCCCGCACGCCGCAGACGGTAGGCGAGGGCGACCGACCCGGCCCTGGACGACCGTTGGGGCTCCATTCTCGCGTCAGTGTCGGTCCAGAGTCCAGCTTTCGCTGTACGACCCGAGATCGACGAGGTCGCTCAGAGGTGGCGGATGTCGAGGTCGGGGAGGTCGTCGGCCGGCTCGAAGCCGAGGACGGCGCCGTAGAACGCGAGTTCCGACTCGAGGGCGCGGATCTGGTTCTCGGCCCTCCGAAAGCCGTGCTGCTCGTCCGGGAACGTCACATAGGCGTGTGGGACCTGCTTGGCGTCGAGCGCCGCCACCATCGCCTCCGCCTGTGACGGTGGCACGACCTCGTCTTCGAGGCCCTGGAGGACGATCATCGGCGTGGCCAGACGGTCGGTGTGGTGGATCGGCGACCGCTGCGCGTACACGTCGGCCGCCTCCGGCCAGGGGCCCACGAGCCGGTCGATGTAGCGCGACTCGAACTTGTGCGTCTCCCTGACGAGCGCCTCGATGTCGGCGACTCCGTAGTGGCTCGCGCCAGCCGCGAACACCTCGCGGAAGGTGAGCGCGCAGAGCGTGGTGTAGCCGCCGGCGCTCCCCCCGCTGACGAGGAGACGGTCGGGGTCGACCTCGCCCTGGTCCGCCAACCACGTCGCGACCGCGGTGCAGTCCTCGAGGTCGACGATGCCCCAGGTCCCGTCGAGCTTGCGCCGGAACTCGCGCCCGTAGCCGGTGCTCCCGCGGTAGTTGACGTCCGCGACGGCGCAGCCGCGGCTCGTCCAGTACTGGATGGAGAGCAGGAACGCCGGGAGGGTGTGCGAGGTCGGACCGCCGTGCGACTCGACGAGCAGCGGAGGACGCTCGTCGTCCGGCCCGCGGAAGTCCGGGTTCGTCGGCCGGTAGAGCAGGGCGTGCGCGACCTCGCGGCCCTCGGTCGGGAACGTGACGTGCTCCGGCACGGCGAGGAACGACTCGTCGACCGGCCGCTCCGCGCTCCGACGGAGGATCTGCGTCGCCCCGGTGTCCGGGTCCACCTCGACGACACCTGAGGGCTCGGTCGGCGAGCTGCCGACGTAGAGCACCCGGCTCCCGGCCGTCCGAAGGTGGTAGCCCATGCTCCGGTGCGGGACGTCGATCCACCGGGTCTCGGTCCCGTCGAGGACGCCGAGGCGGTCACCACCCGCGTCGAAGGCGGCGAACACGACGCGGCCGTCGTCGAGGAACCCGTAGCGGCGGAAGCCGAAGAGCCACTGGGGAAAGCCCACCTCGGCCTCGAGCTCGTGCAGCGGTTCCAGGTCCCCGTTCGCGACCCGGTGGATGTTCCACCAGCCGGACCGGTCCGAGATGACGTGGAGCACGCCGTCCGGCGACCACTCCGGCTGGAAGAGGGACTCGTCCTGCGCGCCGTGGTGCGAGTCGGGCTTCCCCACCCTGCCGTCCTCGAACGGTGCGACGAGGAGCTCGGTGCCGTCCCAGGGCATGTTCGGGTGGTCCCACTCGAGCCACGCGAGCCGGGCGCCGTCGGGGGAGAGGCGGGGCGTCGCGTAGAAGTCGCGCCCGCTCGTGAGCACCACCGGCTCACCGCCGTCGGACGGCACCGCGACCAGGTCGTTCACGACCTCGCTCGGACCACCACCGGGGTGCGTCTCGCGGACGCAGACGACCCAGCGGCCGTCCGGCGAGACGACGAGGTCGGCGAAGCGAGAGGTGTCCCCTCGGGTGATCGCCTGCGGCTCGCCGGCCCCGTGGACGCGGTGGATCTGCTGGTCGCGGAAGTCCACGAACCACACCGTGCCCTCGTGGACGGCGAAGGAGCCGCCGCCGTACTCGTGGACCCGGGTGCGTGCGTTCGCGTCGGGCGGAGCGATGTCGGCGATCTCCCCGTCGGCAGTGCGGCGGACCACGACCTGGCGGCCGCCCTCGGACGGACGTGCCTCGAGCCAGTACACGTCGCTGCCGTCGACGTGGATCTCGCCGAGCCGGACGCCGGCCTCCGCGACGAGCGCGGCCGATATGGGCGACTGCCAGGTCCCGTAGGGACGTGTCGCTGCCATCACAGCTCGTCGCGCAGGAAGGCGAGGACCTCGGGGTCTGGCGTCATCACGATCATCGTCGTGACCGGCGACTCGCGCCAGGCGTCGAGCCGGTCGCGGATGCGCTCCTTCGGACCGACCAACGCGACCTCGTCGACGAGCCCGTCGGGCACCGCAGCGGCGGCCTCCTGCTTCTTGCCGTCGAGGTAGAGGTCCTGGACGGTCCCGGCCGCCTCCTCGTAGCCGTAGCGCTTCGCGAGGTCGTTGTAGAAGTTCTTGTCACGGGCCCCCATCCCGCCGATGTAGAGGGCGAGGAGAGGCCGGATCTGGTCGCGGCAGGCGTCGACGTCGTCGCCGACCGCGACGGCGACGCTGGCGGCGATGTCGAGCTCCGTGTCGAGCTTCCGGCGTCCGCGCCCCGCCTCGACGTTGTCGTCGAAGACGTCGCCGTGCTCGGGGGAGTAGAAGATCGGCATCCAGCCGTCGGCGATCTCGGCGCTGAGCTCGACGTTCTTCGGGCCGATCGCGGCGAGGTAGATCGGGATGTGGTCGCGGACCGGATGGAGGATCGACTTCAGCGGCTTGCCGAGCCCGGTCGCGTCCTCGCCCCGGTAGGGGACCTGGTACTCCTCGCCGACGAAGCTGAGCGGCTCCTCGCGGGCGATCGCCCTGCGCACGATCTCGACGTACTCCCGGGTGCGGGTGAGCGGCTTGCCGTAGGCGACGCCGTGCCAGCCCTCCACGACCTGCGGGCCGGAGAGCCCCAGGCCGAGCAGGAAGCGCCCGCCGGAGAGCGCGTCGAGGGTCATGGCGGTCATCGCCGTGTTCGCCGGGGTGCGGGCGGGCATCTGGAGGATCGCGCTGCCCAGCCCGATGTTCCCGGTCCTCGCCGCCAGGTAGGCCAGGACGGTCACCGCGTCCGAGCCGTACGCCTCCGCCGCCCAGACCGAGTCCACCCCGATCCGATCGGCGTGCTCGACGAGCGGGAGGACGTCGCCGATCGACGCTCCCGAGTAGCCGATGTTCAGCCCGAGCTTCACCGCCACCCCTTCCGCCACCCCCACCCCCCCGTCGTGTGCGCATCTATCCCCGACAGGTGAGGAGAGATGCGCAACGAGAGGGAACGTAGTCCCGTTCAGGGACGGTTCGGGGACGGGTGTCGTCCGTGTGGACCCGGAGGGTTGGGGTCGCCGCCGGCACGGCGGTGGCGCCGTCGCGACTCGTCCTCGACGACCGCGACCGCGTAGATGCGCTCGGCCGCGGCGAGCAGCTGGGGTGCGGGCCCGACGACGACGCACGCGACGGTGATCGCCGCGAGCGCGACGCCGCGCGAGACGCCCGTCACCGTGCCTCACCTCCGGTCGGTCGGGGACGAGGGTAGGGCCGCGGCCGGCCCTAGGCTCTCGGCGGACTCGGCAGGGAGGGACGCAGGGATGGAGATGGAGTACCGGCGCCTCGGGCGCTCCGGGATCAAGGTGAGCGTGCTGTCCTTCGGCTCGTGGGTCTCGTTCAAGAACCAGCTCGGGCTCGACGACGCGCTCGAGTGCATGCAGGCCGCCCGCGACGCCGGGGTGAACTTCTTCGACAACGCCGAGGTGTACGCCGGCGGCGAGTCCGAGCGGATCATGGGCGACGCGATCGCCAAGCTCGGCTGGCCGCGTCACAGCTACGTCATCTCCACGAAGTTCTTCTGGGGCCTCCACGACGCCGTGAACATGAAGGGCACGCTGAACCGCAAGTACCTCCTGCAGGCCGTCGACAGCTCGCTCGAACGGCTCGGCCTCGACTTCGTCGACGTGGCGTTCTGCCATAGGGCCGACCCCGAGACCCCGATCGAGGAGACGGTCCGCGCGTTCCACACGATGATCGAGTCCGGCAGGGCGCACTACTGGGGGACCTCGGAGTGGAGCGCCGACGAGATCCGCGCCGCGTCGGAGATCGCCGAGCGCCACCATCTCCACAAGCCGGTCACCGAGCAGCCGCAGTACAACCTCCTCCACCGCCGTCGGGTGGAGAAGGAGTACGCGCGTCTCTACGGGGACATCGGCCTCGGCACGACCATCTGGAGCCCGCTCGCCTCGGGGCTCCTGACCGGCAAGTACCTCGACGGCATCCCCGAGGGCAGCCGCGCGACCCTGGAGGGCTACGACTGGCTCAAGGACCGCCTGACCGACGAGGAGGCGAACGCGACCGTCGGCCGCCTCCAGGACGTCGCCGACGACCTCGGCTGCTCGCTGGCGCAGCTCTCCCTCGCGTGGTGCGCGAGGAACCCGAACGTCTCGACGGTCATCACGGGGGCGAGTCGTGCGGAGCAGGTCCACGAGAACATGGGCGCCCTCGACGTCCTCCCGCTGCTGACCGACGAGGTCCTCGAGCGGATCGACGCGGCGATCGGCTGAACCGGTTGCGCGTCAGTCGCGGGTGCGCAGGACGGTCTCGGCGATCCAGCCCACCACCGACACGACGATCGCGCCGAGGAAGGTCGCCCCGAAGCCGGTGGAGGTCAGGCCGAGGTCGAAAAGGCCGGAGATCCAGATCGTGAGCGCGAACATCACCGCGTTCAGGACGAGCAGGAACAGCCCGAGCGTCATGAGGATGAACGGCAGGCTCAGCAGCTTCACGATCGGCTTCACGGTCGCGTTCACCGCCGCGAGGATGACGGCGATGACGGCGAGCGCGATCCCGGACCCGGTGAACTCGAGGCCGTCGACGAGGAGCACGGCCACCCAGACCGCCAGGGCGTAGATGGCGAGCTTCAGCAAGATCCGCACGGCGTCCCTCCAGTGACACCGGACGCTACTGCCCCGGCGAGATATTCGGAAGGATGGTGGCCCCCGACGGCCGTAGCCTGGACGCTCCAAGCACGTGCCACCTCGAGTTGCCCTCAGTACCATACCCCCCTAGAGTATGCCAGCAGCGGTGATGGCTGCCGCGAGGCAGGGATGAGGAGAGAGCGTCATGGCCCACGGGTACGCGGAGCGGAAGGACGAGTTCCGTCGCCGGCTGGCACGCGTCGAGGGCCAGGTCCGCGGCCTCCAGCGCATGATCGACGACGACAAGTACTGCGTCGACATCCTCGTCCAGGTCTCGGCCGTCACCCGCGCGCTCCAGGGCGTCGCCCTCGGCCTCCTCGACGAGCACGTCCGTCACTGCGTCGCCGACGCGGTCACCCACGGCGACGACGTCGGCGAGGTGAAGATCACCGAGGCGATGGCCGCCATCGAACGTCTCGTGAAGAGCTGACCAGGAAGGATCAGCATGCCAACGTCGCGTACGTACCAGGTCCCGGCCGTCCACTGCGGCCACTGCAAGGCGAGCATCGAGTCGAGCGTCGGCGCTCTGGAGGACGTCGAGTCCGTGAACGTCGACCTCGACACGCGCAAGGTGGCCGTCGTGGGCGACGCCTCCGACGAGTCGATCCGCGCCGCCATCGACGAGGCCGGCTACGAGGTCGCCGGCGTCTCCTGAGCGACCGCCACATCCCGAGACGAGGACACACGACGTGAGTCAGGGCACCGACATCCTCACCACGGACTTCGCGGTCGGGGGCATGACCTGCGGGGCCTGCGCCGCGCGCGTCCAGAAGGTGCTCGGCCAGCAGCCGGGCGTCCTCCGCGCTGACGTGAACCTCGCCACCGGCAAGGCGCGCCTCCAGGTCAGCGCCGACGTGGACGAGCAGGTTCTCGTCAGCGCCGTGGACAAGATCGGCTACGGCCTGCGCCCGACGAGGCGCGACGCCCTCGAGCACCCCGCGACCGAGCTGGCAGAGGACGTCGCGGCCGCGGCGGACCCGGAGGAGGCCGCCGGCGGGCCTGGTGGCGCCGCGTGGTCCTCGCCTGGCCGCTCGCCGGCGTCGTCCTGTGGCTCGCGATGCTGTCCGGCGACATCGTCATGTCGACAGGAGGGCGCTGGGCCCAGTTCGCCCTCGCCACCCCGGTCCAGTTCTACGTCGGCTGGCCGTTCCTGCGCGAGGCAGCCCGACTCGCACGTCGGCTCACCGCGAACATGGACACCCTCATCGCGATGGGCACGCTCGCGGCGTACGGCTACTCGACGGTCGCGCTCGCGGTGGGAGCCGAGGAGCTCTACTTCGAGACGGCCGCGATCATCATCGCGTTCCTCGTCCTCGGCCGCTTCTTCGAGGCGCGGGCAAAGGGCCGCGCGGGGCGTGCGATCCGCGCCCTCCTCGAGCTCGGCGCGAAGGAGGCCCGCGTCATCCGCGACGGCGAGGAGGTCATGGTCGCCGTCGAGGAGGTCCGCGTCGGCCACCTCTTGCGCGTCCGCCCGGGCGAGAAGATCCCCACCGACGGCGTCGTCGTCGCCGGCGCATCCGCGGTGGACGAGTCGATGCTCACCGGCGAGTCGGTCCCGGTCGAGAAGACCGAGGGGGCGAAGGTCGCCGGCGCGACCATGAACACGAGCGGCGCCCTCACCATCGAGGCGACCGCGGTCGGCGCGGACACCGCGCTCGCCCAGATCGTCCGCATGGTCGAGGACGCCCAGGCCGGCAAGGGCGAGCTGCAGCGGCTCGCCGACCGCGTGTCGTCGGTCTTCGTGCCGGTCGTCATGTCGATCGCCGCCGTCACGTTCGCCGGCTGGTCGCTGTTCGCCGCCGACCCGCTGGCCGGCCTCGTCGCCGCGGTCGCCGTCCTCATCATCGCCTGCCCGTGCGCCCTCGGCCTTGCGACCCCCACCGCGATCATGGTCGGCACCGGGCGGGGCGCGGATCTCGGCATCCTCATCAAGGGCGTCGAGGCGCTGGAGCGCGTGCGCAAGGTCACGACCGTCGTCTTCGACAAGACCGGGACCCTGACGGAGGGGGCGATGGCGCTCACCGGGGTCGTCGTGAACGAGGTCGACGAGGGCGAGCTGCTGCGGCGGGCCGGCGCAGCCGAGGCCGACAGCGAGCACCCCATCGGGCAGGCGATCGCGGTCGCTGCCCAGGAACGCGGGATCGCACTGCCGGCCGCGGCCGCCTTCGCCGCCGTGGCCGGCCACGGTGTCCGCGCCGACGTCGATGCCACCACGGTCTGCGTCGGCAGCCGCAAGCTCGCCGCCGAGGCCGGGCTCGTGATTCCCGAGCGCCTCGAGGAGGCCGCAGCCAGCTTCGAGTCTCGAGGCGAGACCGCCGTCTTCGCCGGCTGGGACGGCGAGGTGCGCGGCGTCCTGGCGGTCGCCGACACGCTCAAGCGCGACGCGTCCGCGGTGGTCGAGCGCCTCCAGGCGGCAGGCCTCAAGGTCGCGATGATCACCGGTGACAACGCGCGCACCGCCGAGGCGATCGCCGGCCAGCTCGGCATCGACCGGGTCCTCGCGGAGGTTCTCCCGCAGGACAAGCGCAGCGAGATCGTGCGGCTCCAGGCCGAGGGCGAGACGGTCGCGATGGTCGGCGACGGCGTCAACGACGCGCCGGCGCTCGTCCAGGCCGATCTGGGGATCGCCATCGGCACCGGGACCGACGTCGCGATCGAGTCGAGCGACATCACGCTCATGCGCAACGAGCTCGAGGGGGTCGCGACCGCCATCGAGCTGTCGCGGCGCACGTACCGGACGATCCTCCAGAACCTCGGCTGGGCCTTCGGCTACAACACCGCGGCGATCCCGCTCGCCGCCGTCGGGCTGCTGAACCCGGTGATCGCCGGTGCCGCAATGGCCTTCTCGAGCGTCAGCGTCGTCACGAACTCGCTGCGGCTCCGGCGCTTCCACCGTCGCTGAGGGGGTACGGGGGCCTCAAGGAGTGGAGCGCGACCACACAAGCCTCGCGCAGTCGCGCGGAACCTAGCTAGTGTAGTGTCTCGTAAATAAGTGGTAGTTGTGGTAGGGTTGGGGCATGAGATCTCCAACGCCACCCATGCCACTGTCCGATGGCCAGCGGGATGTTCTTGAGACCCTGGCCAGATCGAGTTCCTCGGAGCACCGGGAGGTGGTCACGGCCCGGGCGCTGCTGCTGGCCGCCGAAGGCACGGCCAACACGGCGATCGGCGAGCAGGTCGGGGTGTCGCCGACGACGGTGGCCTCGTGGCGGGAGCGGTTCGGCGAGGAAGGGCTCGCGGGGCTGGGAAGGGTGCGTCCTGGGCGGGGTCGCAAGCCCACGATCAGCGACGAGCAGGTGGCCGAGATCGTGCGTGCCACCCTGCAGGACACCCCGCCGGGCGAGACCCACTGGTCGTGTCGGTCCATGGCCAAGGCACAGGGGATCAGTCCATCAAGCGTGCAGCGGATCTGGTCGGCGCTGGGCCTCAAGCCCCACCAGGTGGAAACGTTCAAGGTGTCCAACGATCCCCACTTCGAAGACAAGCTCGTCGACGTCGTGGGGTTGTATCTCGATCCGCCGGACAAGGCGATCGTGCTGTGCATGGACGAGAAGTCCCAGATCCAGGCGCTGGACCGCACCCAGCCCTCACTGCCGATGAAGAAGGGCCGTGGGGGCACGATGACCCACGACTACAAGCGCAACGGCACCACCACGCTGTTCGCCGCGCTGGAGGTGGCCACCGGCAAGGTCATCGGCCAGTGCCTGGCGCGTCACCGCCACCAGGAGTTCCTCAAGTTCCTGCGCACCATCGACCGGCAGGTCCCCCAGGGGATGGCGGTGCACCTGATCCTCGACAACTACGCCACCCACAAGCACCCCGACGTCAAGAAGTGGGAGACCAAGCACCCGCGCTTCCACCTGCACTTCATCCCGACCTCGAGCTCATGGCTCAACCTGGTCGAGCGCTGGTTCCGTGAGCTGACCGACAAGGCCATCCGCCGCGGGGTGTTCGGCTCCGTACCCGACCTCATCACCGCGATCGAGGCCTACCTCGATGCGAACAACGACGACCCCACCCCCCTGGTCTGGACCGCCACCGCAGAGTCGATCCTGGAGAAGGTCGCCAGAGCCCGACAGACCCTCAACTC
>JBOHEE010000144.1:0-1778 GCA_050700895.1 Nitriliruptorales bacterium
CGCGCCGCCTGCGTGACTCGCGCAGGCGTCGATCGACGGCGTCATCCGCACATCCCGAAGGCGGCAACACAACCTGTCGGGATTTCCAGACACACAGCACTGAGAGCCACAATGTTGACAAATCGCGACATTGATCGATGCTGATACTATTGTCTTGATATGGCGACATCAGGAGGGATGTTTCGCGTCTACAACGCCAAGGCTCTGGGCGACGCTGTCCGGCATTTCCGCGAGCGCGCGGGCCTGACTCAAGCGGAGCTCGCGGAACGGGTCGGGCTGCAGCGGTCATACCTGGCCGAGCTCGAGGCCGGCAAGACGACCGAACAGACGCGGCGAATCGTCGAGCTGCTGAAGGTGCTCGGGGCGCGGATCACGATCAGCGAGGCGGACTGGTGAGCAAGCTCGGCGTCTGGATGTACGGCACGCGGATCGGCACACTCGCTCGCCGCGGCGCTGTCTTGAGCTTCGAGTACAGCGATGAAGCGTTCGAGGGGGGAGCAGGAAGGCCGCTTCTGTCGGTCTCGATGCCGACTCGCACTCGCTCCTACCGAGGAGAGCTCCCGCTCGTCTTCTTCGACGGCCTTCTGCCGGAGGGCGAGATCCGACGAATGATTGCCCACGACTTCGGCCTTGACGACCGCGATGTCTTCGGCCTGCTCGCCGCTCTGGGGCGTGACTGCGCTGGAGCGCTCGTTCTCCTACCGGATGGGGAGCAGCCAGTGGCGGACGCGCGGCCGGAGCCGATCTCCGACGGTGAGGTGGCGAAGCGGCTACGCGAGCTGCGGTTCCACCCGCTCGGCATCGACCAGCGAGTGCGAGTCTCGCTTGCCGGCATGCAAGAGAAGCTGCTGCTCGCGCGTACCGACAGCGGCTGGGCGTTGCCCGTCGACGGGTCCCCGTCGACACACATCCTCAAGCCCCCGCATCCGCTGCTTCCGCTCTCGATCGAGAACGAAGCGCTGTGCCTTCGCGCCGCACGTCACCTCGGCATACGCACTGCTGCTGTCGGCATCGCCGCGCTCGACGACACCGTCGCACTCGTCGTCGAAGCTTTGACCGCCCGCGCACTCCGGATGGCGTCATTCGCCTTCACCAGGAAGACTTCTGCCAGGCCCAGGGAATCGAATCCGCAAAGAAGTACGAGGAACGGGGCGGGCCATCTCTCCGCCGGTGCGCTGACGTAATGCAGCGCTGGGCGCACACCGACGAACGCGCGCACCTCCTCGACGCAGTCCTATTCAACGTCCTCGTCGGCAACGCCGACGCGCACGCGAAGAATCTCTCCCTTCTCCACAGCTTCGAAGGCCAGGTGAGCTTCGCGCCCATCTACGACGTGATGACAACCGTGCACTACCCCGGCGTCGATCCGGTCCCCGGCATGTACGTCAACGGCATCCGCGAGATCGGCCAGATCGGCGCTCGCGACCTCGTGGAGGAGGCGGTCGGCTGGGGCATGCGCCAACCCGTTGCGAAAGCTCAGATCGAGCAGCGTCTCGCCGAGAGCGAGCAAGCCATCGTCCTCGCGGCCGAAGAGCTTGCGAGTCCCGAGGAGCTCACCCAGACCCTGCTCGCACGCAGCCGTGCGCTTGGCGGCACACAAAGCTTGGCGCCGCGGCGCTGATCGCTGAGGCCGCACTTCGTCAGACGAACGCATCGCGCGACGGGGTTACACTCCACCGGAGAGAAGACCGACGAGGTGGAGGAAACCTCCGGGGACGCCTCTCTCACGAAGTTCCTGCACTTCGCGGGTTCCCGCCCCCGTAGCTCAGTGGATAGAG
>JBOHEE010000145.1:0-6080 GCA_050700895.1 Nitriliruptorales bacterium
GGGCTGCTCGGCGCGGTCCGCGGCCTCGTGGCCGGTCTCGACGAGGACGAGCACCCGGAGGCGTTCGCCGCACATCGGCGGCTCGTCGCCCACGTCGAGGCCGCCGCCGACAACGGCGATCCCGACCCGGCGCTCCGCGCGGACGGCCTCGTCGGCCTGATGGGTGTCCCCGACGCGCTCGAGGTCGACCTCGGCGAGCTCGCGTCGGACGCCGACGCCGAGCGCGACCGGTTGTGGGAGCTGCTCGCCACCGAGTGCGATCGCCTCCGCCCGGGGGCGTCGCCGGCCGAGCTCGTCCCCGAGCTCCTCCGCGACCACCCGACGGAGGCGGACGAGCTCTACGCCGAGGCGCAGCGGCTCGTGGACGAGGTCGACGAGTTCACCTTCGACCGCGACCTCCTCGACCCGTTCGACGGCGAGTGCCGCGTCGGGCCGGCCCCGGAGAGCCGCCGCTACGCGATGGCGATGATGTCGTCGAACGCGCCGTTCGAGGCGGACCGGCCCTCGTGGTACTGGATCGTGCCGCCGGCGCCCGATCTCCCGCCCGACGAGCGCGAGCAGTGGCTCCAGGTGTTCAGCCGCACGACGCTGCCCGCGATCACCGTCCACGAGGTGACGCCGGGCCACTTCGCGCACTTCATGACCGTGCGCGAGCTCGGCAGCGACGCCCGGCGCTGCCTCGCGTCGTGGGCGTTCGTCGAAGGCTGGGCACACCACGCCGAGGAGCTCTTCGTCGAGGAGGGCTTCCGCAGCGACGACCCGCGCTTCGCGATCGGGGTCTACATCGAGGCGCTGCTGCGCGTCACCCGGCTGGCCGGCGCGATCGGCGTCCACACCGGGTCGATGACCGTCGACGAGCTCGCACAGCGGTTCGGCCGCGACGCCTTCCTCGAGGGGCCGGCCGCCCGGCACGAGGCCGAACGCTCGACCTACGACCCGACGTACGGGCGCTACACCTGGGGCAAGCTCCTGATCCGCCGCCTGCGCGACGAGGCGCGCGCACGCTGGGGCGTCGACTACAGCCACCGCCGCTTCCACCGCGGGCTGCTGTCGCTCGGCTGCCCGCCGCTCGGCCTCATCGGCGACGCGCTCGAGACCGTGTAGCGCGGGGCGCGGCAGCGTCCGGACCGGCGACGCGACGGCTCCTGCGGCTCCGGAAGCGTCTCCTCCCAGTTTCCTCCATTTCCCTTGGGAGTTCGGGGCCTCCCAGCGGTATTGGGCGTGCTCGCAGGCCGGGTCGGACTGACCATCCGTCCATGGTTCGGAGGGGTCAAGTCCAGCGTCCGATGAGCCGACTACTGAGGGTGAGTCTCGACGACGGACAGCCGGGGCCCTCCGCTGGCGGGGCGCGGCGTGCTCAGAGCAGCCGGCGGTAGATCTCCGTGGAGCGCTCGGCGATCGCCCGCCAGGTGAAGCGCTCGAGCACCCGCGCCCTGCCGGCCTCGCCGAAGCGGGCGGCACGGTCCTGGTCGCGGACGAGTTCGTTCACGCGCTCGGCGAGGCCGTGCGCGAAGGCCTCAGGGTCGGCCGGCGAGGACCCGTCCTCGCCCGTCGCGAACGGCACCAGGCAGCCGGTCTCCCCCTCGACGACGATCTCGGGGATGCCGCCGACCGCGCTCGCGACCACCGCGGTCCCGCACGCCATCGCCTCGACGTTCACGAGCCCGAACGGCTCGTAGACCGACGGGCAGACGAGGACGGTCGCGTGGCTGAGGAGCTGGACCAGGTCGTCGCGGGGGAGCATGTCCTCGATCCAGACCACGCCGTCGCGCTGCCCGGTGAGCGCCTCGACGTGGGCGCGGACCTCCCGGCCGAGCTCGACCGTGTCGGGCTCGCCCGCGCAGAGGACGAGCTGGGCCTCCGGCTCGAGTTCGAGGGCCGCGTCGAGGAGATGCGGGAGCCCCTTCTGGCGCGTGATCCGGCCGACGAAGAGCACGACCGGTCGGTCGGGATCGAGCCCGTGGGCCGCGAGGACGTCGCTCCCCTCGACCGGCCGGTAGACGTCGGGGTCGATGCCGTTGTGGACGACGTGGACGCGGTCCGGGTCGACCGCCGGGTAGCAGCGCATGATGTCGTCGCGCATCCCGCCGGAGACCGCGATCACGGCGTCGGCGGCCTCGATCGCGGTCCGCTCGGCGAACCGGGACAGCTCGTACCCGCCGCCGAGCTGCTCGCGCTTCCACGGGCGCAGGGGCTCGAGGCTGTGGGCGGTCATGACGTGCGGGCGGCCGTTGGTGAGCTTCCAGAGGTGGCCGGCGAGGTTCGCGTACCAGGTGTGGCTGTGGACGAGGTCCACGTCGCCGACCCCCGCCGCCATCGCGAGATCGACCGAGAAGGTCCGCAGCGCGGCGAGCTCGGGCGCCTCGCCGGCCAGCGACTCCCACGGCTCGTACGTCGCGGCGACGAGCGGGTCCTGGCGCGGCTTGCCGAAGCAGTGCACCGCGACGTCGGCGTACGCCGCCAGCGACCGGGCGAGGTGCTCGACGTGGACGCCGGCGCCCCCGTACACCTCCGGCGGGTACTCGCGGCTGAGGAGGGCGACCCGCGGCCGCGCGCTCACCACAGTCGGGCGTCCTCGACCACGGGGACCTTCTCGTTCTTGCCGATGACGACGACCCCGCCGTCGGAGACGGTGAAGTGCGCCCGGTCCCACTCGAGGTCGACGCCGATCCTCGCCCCGTCCGGGATGCGCACGTTCTTGTCCACGATCGCGCGGCGCACGATCGCGTGACGGCCCACCTCGACGTCGTGGAGGAGCACAGAGTCCTCCACGTTCGCGTAGGAGTGGACGAACACGCCGGGCGAGACGACCGAGCGGCGCACCGTCCCGCCGGAGACGATGACCCCCGCGCTCACCATGGAGTTCGGCGCGACGCCGTGGCGGCCCTCGTCGTCGAAGACGAACTTCGCCGGCGGCAGCGGCCCGTGCCACGAGTAGATCGGCCACTGCGTGTTGTAGAGGTTGAACACGGGGTGGATCGAGACGAGGTCCATGTTCGCGTCGTAGTAGGCGTCGAGCGTCCCGACGTCGCGCCAGTAGCCGTGGTCGCGCTCGGTCGCGCCCGGCACCTCGTTCGAGAGGAAGTCGTAGACGTGGGCCCCGCCGTCGGCGACGAGGGAGGCGACGACGTCGCCCCCCATGTCGTGGCGGCTGTCGGCGGCGTTCGCGTCGCGCAGGACCGCGTCGACGAGGACCTCCGTCCGGAAGATGTAGTTGCCCATCGAGGCGTAGATCTCGTCGGGGGCGTCGGGAAGTCCCTCCGCCTCGGCCGGCTTCTCCCGGAAGCCGGCGACGCGGGTCCCCTCCCCCACCTCGATGACTCCGAGACGGTGGGCCTCGCTGCGCGGTGCCCGGATCGCCGCGACGGTCGTCCCGGCCTCCGTGTCCAGGTGCTGCTCGAGCATCGCCCGCGGATCCATGCGGTAGATGTGGTCGGCGCCGAAGACGATGACGTGGTCCGGCCGCTCGTCGTCGATGAGGTTGAGGTTCTGGTAGATCGCGTCGGCGGAGCCGCTGAACCAGCGCGGCCCCCGCCGCATCTGCGCCGGCACCGGGGCGACGTAGTTGCCGAGGAGCGGCGACATGCGCCAGGTCTGGGCGATGTGGCGGTCGAGGCTGTGGCTCTTGTACTGGGTGAGGACCGCGATGCGCAGGAACCCGGCGTTCACGAGGTTCGAGAGCACGAAGTCGACGAGGCGGTAGTTGCCGCCGAACGGCACCGCCGGCTTCGCCCGGGCGCGCGTGAGGGGCGCGAGCCGCTGCCCCTCGCCGCCCGCGAGCACGATGGAGAGGACCCGCGGGGGCGCCATCAGAGCAGGTCCGCCTCGGAGATCGGCGCGCGGCCGAGGTAGCCCGTGTCGGTGGGGTGGAACCAGGCGATCCCCTCCTCGCCCTCGCGCCAGCAGAGCAGGACGACGCCGTCGCGCGTGCGGGCGGGGAAGTCGAGGAGCGCGGGGGCGATGCCCTTCACCTGGATGCTCTCGCGGGCGAACCACTCGAGGCCCTCGTGGATGCGCGCCTCGAGCGCCTTCGCGTCGGGCAGGAGCCCTGGCGGGGGCTCGCCTGCCTCCTGGATCTCGGCCGCGAGCCGCTGGAGGTCGGCCGTCATCGCCGCGACCTCCCCGATCCGCCGCCGCGCCTCCGGCAGCAGGGCCGAAGCCTCCTCCAGCGTGAAGGTGCGCACGGAGCCGAGCCTAGCCAGGAGGCTGGCGCCCAGCTGTGCCGCACGTCTGGCCGGTCCGGATCGCCCCTGGCTGCGTTGCGGACTCGCTTGCGTAGCGCTGCTACGCGGCGCTCGCCGCGCCTTGCCACATGACGATCCATCCTCGCCCAGCCGCACAGCTCGCTGAGCACCACCCTCCTCGAGCCTCCCTCCGCCATGGGTAGCCTCGCAGCAGCGATCGCCGGGAGACCATGCGCGTCCTGCTCGTCTCGACCTACGAGCTCGGCCACCAGCCCCTCCACGTGGCGGCCCCCGCCGCCGCGCTGCAGGAGGGCGGCCACGAGGTGCGTTGCGTCGACACCGCCGTGGAGCACTGGGATCCGGGCGCCGTCGGGTGGGCGGACGCGGTCGCGTTCAGCGTGCCGATGCACACCGCCATGCGGCTGGCGATGCGCGCCGCCGCCGCGGTGAAGGATCAGGACCCGGACCTCCCGACCGCCTTCTACGGCCTCTACGCCCCGGTGAGCCGCGACCTCACGATCGGCCGGCTCGCCGACGCAGCCTTCGCCGGCACCTACACCCCGGGGCTCGTCGCCTGGGTCGGCGCCCTGGAGGCGGGCGGTCGGGACGAGCCCGGGCTGTCGGTGTCCCTGGACCGCCCCGAGCAGCCCCTGCCCGCCCGCGACCTCCTGCCGCCTCTGCAGCGGTACGCGCACCTCGCGATCGACGGGACCGAGCGTCCCGTCGGCTACGTCGAGGCCACCCAGGGCTGCCTCCTCGCATGTCGCCACTGCCCGGTCCCGACCGTCTACGGCGGCCGCTTCCGCGCGGTCCCCCGCGAGGCGGTGCTCGCGGACATCGACCAGCTCGTCGCCGCGGGCGCCACCCACATCACCTTCGGCGATCCCGACTTCCTGAACGGCCCGACGCACTCCATGAAGCTCGTGCGCGAGCTCCACGCGAGCTGGCCGGATCTCACCTTCGACGTGACGACGAAGGTCGACCACGTCGTGCGCGACGCCGACCTCTGGGAGGAGCTCGCCGCGGCCGGGTGCCTGTTCGTCGTGTCGGCCTTCGAGACGACGAACGACGCGATCCTCGCCCGCCTCGACAAGGGGCACACCGCCGCCCAGGAGGCCGAGGTCGTGACGCTGCTCCGCCGCCACGGGATCGAGCCGCGCCCGTCGTGGCTGCCGTTCACGCCGTGGACGACGCTCGACGACCTCGTCGACCTGCTCGACTTCGTCGTCGCCCACGACCTCGTCGGCAACGTCGACCCGGTCCAGTACACGATCCGCCTGCTGCTGCCCGAGGGGTCGCTGCTCCTCGGCGAGCCGACCCTGGAGCCCCACCTCGGCCCGTACGACGCCGAGACCCTCAGCTACCGGTGGACGGCCGCCGACCCGCGCGTGGACGGGCTCCAGCGCGAGCTCACCGAGCTCGTCGAGCAGCGCACCGAGGAGGACGCCTCCGCGATCGCGACCTTCCTCGACGTGAACGCCGCGGTCCGTCGCGCCGCGGGGCGCACGGCGGAGATCCCCGACGACGCGATCCCTGCCGGGGCGACAGAAGGGAGGCCACGGCTCACCGAGCCGTGGTTCTGCTGAGCGGAGCCCACCGAGGGCCAGTTCGGCCCTCTCCAGTAGTCAGAGAACCACCTCTCCGAGCAGCTTCGCGGCCTGTTCGATGTGGTCACGAGCCTCGCTGATGCGGCTTGTCTCCTCCGTGAGACTTGTCCTTCGCCGCTCGAGACGGCTCATGAGTCGCTGAGTGACGTCGACGATTTGCGGAGGGGGCTATCCAGATGAGTTCGGGAACCACAAGATGTAGCTCATTGCCGGGAACGGCTTCTTGGCCCCAATAATGCCGTACGCCTCCGCTTTCGCCCTGACCGGGCCCGTCGCGCGGTCAGAGGAG
>JBOHEE010000146.1:0-1707 GCA_050700895.1 Nitriliruptorales bacterium
GCCACGACGAGCCCCGCCCCGCCGGCGAGGCCGGCCGGCAGCGGCAGCCGCAGGCGGTTCCACAGCACCTCGCCGCGGGCGGCGCGGTAGGGCACGACCGGCCCGACCCCCATCGCCACGAGCAGGACGACCGCCAGCGGCAGGGTCATGCGGTCGAAACGGCCGGCCCACCGACAGCTGCGCGCCGCTGATCGCCTCGACGAAGATCGGGTAGGTCGTGCCGAGCAGCACGGTGAACATGAAGACGCTGAGCAGCAGGTTGTTGACGAGGAGGGCGCCCTCGCGGCTGACGAGCGCGTCGAGGCGCCGGGGGGAGGCGACGAGGTGCCCGCGGGTGGCGAAGAGCCCGAACCCTCCCGCCAGGACGGTGACGAAGAAGCCGAGCAGGATCGGGCCGACCGCCGACTGGGTGAAGCTGTGGACCGAGTTCACCACGCCGGAGCGGGTGAGGAACGTGCCGAGGATGGTCAGGGCGAACGTCGTGACCGTGAGCGACACGTTCCAGGAGCGCAGCAGGCCGCGGTGGCGTTGCGCGACCGCGGAGTGGAGCAGCGCGGTGCCGGTGAGCCACGGCAGGAGGGAGGCGTTCTCGACCCGGGTCCCAGGCCCAGAACCCGCCCCAGCCGAGCACCTCGTAGGACCACCAGCCGCCGAGCAGGACCCCGGCCGTCAGCGCCGACCAGGCGACGAGACTCCAGCGGCGGGTGCGCTCGAGCCACTCGGCGCCGCCTCGGCCGAGGGCGAGCGCGGCGATGCCGAAGGCGAAGGGGACGGTCCAGCCGACGTAGCCGACGTAGAGCATCGGCGGGTGGAACGCCATGAGCAGGTGGTTCTGCAGGAGCGGGTTCGGGCCGGGCCCGTCGGCCGGGACCGGTGTGACGGTGGCGAAGGGGTTCGCGGCGGTGACCGGCTCGGCGCGGTCGCGCTGGGCGTGGCGGGTCCCGTGATCGGCGTCGTCGCGCAACAGCGCGCGCGGCTGCCGTCACGCCCGGCGACCAGGCCCGCGACCGCCAGCGCCAGGGCCGAGAGGGCGCCGTGCACGATGCCGCCGTAGCCCACCGCCGCCGTCACGGCACCTCCTCTCCCCCGGCAGTGACCGGCCGCGGTGGGCGGTAGTCGGCGTCGTGCTTCACGATGATCATGTCCGACGCGAACACCTCGCCGCGCCAGGCGCCCTCGACCACGACCTGTATGCCCTCGCGGAACAGCTGCGGCGGGTGGCCCTCGTGGACGACGTCGACGCCGCGGACCCCGTCGCTGAGCGTGAAGGTGACGGCGTCACCGTCCTCGCGGACGCTGCCGACCGCGACCTCGCCGGCCAGGCGGAAGCGGCGCCCCTCGGGGAACTCCGCGCGCAGGTCGATCGCCTCGCCGGCGGTGAGGTAGTAGACGAGGTTGCCGTTGAGGTTGCCGAACGCGAGCACCCCGACGAGCACGAGCGCGAGGCCCCCGAGCGGCGCGGCGAGCAGCCGGTACCTCACGGCTCACCCCGCTCATCACGGCCCGGCCGGACCCGGCGCAGGCGCGCTGCCAGCCACAGCCCGTAAGCGGCCATCGCCCCGTACACGAGCGCGTAGCCGGCACCGACCCATCCCCAGTCACCCATCGGAGCTCCTCTCGACCACGGGGCCCTCGCGTGCCGGCCGCAGCCGCTCGGGACGCGGCGCGGTCACCGCCGCACCGGCGGTCGGCCGGTCAGGGGCGAGC
>JBOHEE010000147.1:0-14478 GCA_050700895.1 Nitriliruptorales bacterium
AGTGCATGCCGTAGGTGAAGTACACGTAGAGGTGGCCCGGAACGCCGAACATCACCTCGTTGCGGGGGGTCGGGCCGCGGTAGGAGTGGCTCGCCGGGTCGTCCTCCCGGTACGCCTCGGTCTCGACGAGGCGGACGACGGTCTCGTCGCCGCCCTCCTCCGCCCGGACGAGGAGCGTCCCGAGCAGGCGCGGCGCGACCTCGACCGACCGGCCCGCGAGGAGCCGCCGCTCCACGGACCGCGCGGCCCCGTGGAGACGGCGGTGGGCGGCGCTGGCCTCCCGGCGACCGCCGCTGTCGCCGCTCGACTCGCTCACCTGCTCCGCTTCGCCGCCACGAAGGCGAGGAACCGTTCCCGATCCCAGGTGTTCGCGATCCGCTCCTTCGGAACCCACCCGCGCTCCGCCTGCCGGATGCCGTGGCGCATGTTGCCGAACTCGTGGTGGCGGTGGGTGTCGGTGCTGACGACGAACGTCACGCCGGTCCCGCGCGCGGCCCGCAGCACCTCGACGGGGGCGTCGAGCCGGTCGAGGTGGCAGTTGATCTCGATCGCGGTGCCGGTCTCCTCGGCCGCGGCGAGGACCGCGTCGACGTCCAGCTCGATGCCGGGCCGCCGCCCGATCCGCCGCCCCTGGAGGTGGCCGATCGCGCCGACCGCGGCGTGTTCCATCGCGCGGATGACTCGGCGGGTCTGGACGTCGGGGTCAAGCCCGAAGTGGCTGTGGACGCTCGCGACGGTCCAGTCATAGCCGAGGAGGAACTCCTCGTCGTAGTCGAGCCCGCCGTCCTGCCCGATGTTCAGCTCGGCACCGTGGAGGATCGTCAGCCCGGGCTGCGCCTCGCGCAGCTCGGCGACGCGGTCGCGCTGCGCGAGCATCTCCTCGCGCGACGCGCCGTTGATGCGGAGATCCTCCCCGTGGTCGGTGATCGCGAGGTACTCGTAGCCGCGCGAGATCGCGATCTCCACGACCTCCTCGAGGGTCTGGTGCCCGTCCCCCGAAAGGTCGGTGTGGACGTGGAGGTCACCACGCATGTCGTCGACCGACGCGAACTCGGGCAGCGCCCCGTCCGCGGCTGCGTCGACCTCGCCGATGTCCTCGCGCACCCCGGGCGGGATCCAGGTCAGGTCGAGGCGGCTGTAGATCTCCGCCTCGGACGCCGAGGCGAGCAGCTCGCCGGTCCGGACTTCACCGTCCTCCTCGACGAGCTCGAAGAGGCCGTACTCGTTCAGGGTCCAGCCGCGACGCACGGCGCGCTCCCGGATGCGGATGTTGTGCGCCTGGGACCCGGTGAAGTACAGCATCGCCGCCCCCCACTGGCCGGGGGCGACCACGCGCAGGTCGACCTGCACCGAGCCCTCGACGAGTACCGATGACTTCGTCACGCCGGTGGCGAGGATCTCGCGCACGATCGGCATGGCGAGGAACGCCTCGGTGAGCGGCGCCGGCTCGTCGGTGGCGGCGACGATGTCGACGTCGGCGACGGTCTCGCGGAACCGCCGCAGGCTGCCGGCGTACGCGACGCGGTCGACGCCGGGCACACGCTGGAGTACGCCCACGATGCGCTCGGCGAGCGGCAGCGCCTCGACGATCGGCGTGCGCCGATCCTTGCCGACCATGCCGAGGCGTTCGATCGCCTTCGTGAGGTTCTCTTCCGTCTTCGCGCCGAGTCCGGGCACGTCCCGCAGGCGTTCGGCCGCGAGCGCCGCCTTGAGGTCGTCGATCGAGCGGATGTCGAGGTGCTCGCGCAGCAGCTCCAGGGTCTTCGGCCCGATCCCGGGGACGCGCACGAGCTCCTGGTAGCCGGGCGGGAAGCGCTCGCGCAGCTCCTCGAGCCGCGCGATCGCCCCGGTTTCCGCGAACTCGCGGATCCTCTTCGCGATCGCGGGCCCGATGCCCTTGATCGCGACGAGCTGCTGCTGCGACAGGGTCCGGACGTCGCGCGGCTCGACCTCGAGGGCGCGGACGGCGTTGTGGTAGGCGCGGGCGCGGAAGGACTGCCGGTCGCGCTCCTCGAGCTCGACGAGCATCGCGAGCTCGTGGAGGAGCCGGGCGATCTCGGCGTTCGCAGGCACTCACACGCTCCAGACGAGCGGGATGACGACGAGCGCGACCACGAACGCGACGCCGGTCAGGGGCAGCCCGAGCCGCCAGTAGTCGCCGTAGCGGTATCCGCCGAGGCCGTAGACGATCGTGTTCGTCTGGTAGCCGATCGGGGTGAGGAACGATGCCGACGCCGCGATCGCGATGGCGACGGCGAACCCCCTCGGATCGGACCCCGTGCGCGCCGCCACCTCGAGGGCGATGGGGAACATGATGCCCGCGGCTGCGGCGTTCGTGACGATCTCGGTCATCCCCGCCGTCGCGACGAAGAGCACGGCAAGGGCCACCACCGGACCCGCGCTCATCGCGAACGTGCTGACACCGCTGGCCAACACCTCTGCGAGGCCGGAGGTCTCCACCGCCGCCCCGAGTCCGAAGGCGCCGGCGATCAGCAGCACCACCTCCATGTCCACGGATCCCCGGGCCTTCTGCAGGCTGACGGTGCGCGTCACGAGCAGGAGGAAGACCGCCGCCAGCGTCGCCTCGACGAGCG
Organism: Nitriliruptorales bacterium; assembly: GCA_050700895.1. Classification (GTDB taxonomy): domain Bacteria; phylum Actinomycetota; class Nitriliruptoria; order Nitriliruptorales; family JAHWKO01; genus JBOHEE01. The sequence goes on from JBOHEE010000147.1 coordinate 2,595, forward strand.
AGAGCAGCCCGGTCGCCGACGTGGCGACCAGGGTCACGAGCACGGCGAGCGTGAAGGCGCCCCGGGGGTCGACGGTCGCCGCGTGCTCGTCGAGCGGCACCACGACCACGAAATCGCGCCGGTCCCGCCAGTGGTCGGCGAAGTCCTGTTCGGAGAGCACGAGGAGCGCGTCGCCGGAGCGCAGGCGCAGCTCCGCGGGGCTTCCCCCGACCCGCCCCCCTGCGCGGTGGACGGCGACGATGGCCGCGCCGTACCTGCCCCTGAACGCCACCTCCTTCGGCGTCCTGCCGACGAGCGGCGAGGCGGCCCCGATCACGGCCTCGAACAGGCCGTGCCGGTCGCCGCCGAGGAGGGCGACGTGCTGGTCTTCGCCCGATCCGAGCCCGGGCACGTCGGCGAGCTCGCGGATGTCGTCTGGACCCGCGAGGAGGACGAGGATGTCGTTGCCGTGCAGGATCTCGTCGGGGCCGATCGGCCGCAGGTCGGCGCCGCCGCGCTCGATGCGCACGAGGTAGACGTCGCGGCGGTCGCGGAGCCCGGCGTCGCGGACGTGCACCCCGTCGAGCGGTCCGCCCGGGTCCACGACGGCGCGGAACGCGTACTGGCGCTCGGGCCCGGTAGCGAGCAGCACGGGGTCCTGCCGCTCCGGCAGGAGCACCGGGGCGAGCGCGACGAGGGTGAGTGTGCCGAGGACCGCAAGCGGCAGCCCGACGGGGGTGAGCTCGAAGACGTTGAGGCCGGGCTGGCCGGACTGCGCGAGGAGGCCCGACACGAGCAGGTTCGTCGAGGTGCCGATGACGGTGACGGTTCCGCCGAGGATGGCCGCGAAGGAGAGCGGCATCAGGTAGCGGGACGCGGGGCGCCCGTGACGTTCCGCCCAGGAGCGCACGACCGGCGCGAGCGTCGCGACGATCGGCGTGTTCGTCACGATCGAGGAGGCCGCGGCCGTCGTGAGCGACAGCCGCGCGAGGGTCCGGCGGTCGCCACGACCGGCGCCCAGGAGGAACCGGGTCCCCACGTCGATGAGCCCGGTGTCGCGGACCGCCCGCGCCACGATGTAGAGCATCGCGACGGTGATGGTGGCCGGCGCGGCGAACCCCGCGAAGGCGCGCCCTGGCGGGACGACGCGCGCGAGCAGGAGGACGGCGAGCCCGGCCAGCACCGCGGGGGCCGGCGGGAGCAGCTCCCGGGCCAGCACGAAGGCCACGCCGACGACCACGATGATCGTCAGCCACGCAGCGATGGTCATCTGACCCCAGGCGGGAGCGGCGGGCGGGACTCTAGGAGGTCACGTCCGCACGGGTCAGGGCGATCGCCTGGCGGGCGACCGTGAGTTGGGCGGCGACCGTCGTCGGCGCGGTTCCCAGGCTGCTCGCCCGCCGCTCCACCGCGCGCCGGGGGTCGAGCAGCTCCGCGACGGACCGGTCGAGGGCGGGATGGGCGGCCACGAGCTCCTCGGGCTCGAGCGCGTCGAGGTCGCCTCCACGTGCCTCGGCCTCGCGGACGAGCCGGCCCACCACGTCGTGCGCCTCGCGGAACGGGACCCCGCGCCGGACGAGCTCCTCGGCGAGGTCCGTGGCGAGCGCGAAGCCGCCGCCAGCCGCCTCCTCGAGGCGCCCGCGGTCGAACTCGAGTGACCCGAGCATCCCGGCGACCGCCGGCAGGGCCAGCGAGAGGGTGTCGATCGCGTCGAACAGCGGCTCCTTGTCCTCCTGGAGGTCCCGGTTGTAGGTGAGCGGGAGCCCCTTCACGGTGACGAGCACCGCGACGAGGTCGCCGATGACGCGTCCGGCCTTGCCGCGGACGAGTTCGGCGACGTCGGGGTTGCGCTTCTGCGGCATGATCGACGACCCAGTGGTGTAGGCGTCGCCGACGCGGACGAAGCCGAACTCCGCCGACGACCAGACCACGATCTCCTCGGCGAACCGCGAGAGATGCGTGGCGATGATCGCGCACGCTCCCAACAGCTCCAGCACGAAGTCGCGGGAGGCGACCGCGTCCATCGAGTTGTGGGCGGTCCGCGGGAACCCCAGCGCCCCTGCGTACGCGTCGGGGTCGAGCCCAAGGGTCTCCCCGCCGAGCGCGCCCGCGCCCAGCACCGACTCGTCAGCTCGGACGGACGCGTCACGCAGGCGAGCCGCATCACGGTCGAGCATCCACACGTAGGCCAGCAGGTGCTGGGCGAGCAGGACCGGCTGACCGCGCTGGAGGTGGGTGAAGCCGGGAGCGAGCCAGTCGAGGTGCCGCTCGGCGACGTCGCACAACACCTCCTGGAGGTCGGCGACGAGCCCGCGGAGATGCGCGGCCGCCCCTCGGGACCACAGCCGCAGGTCGCTCACGATCTGGTCGTTGCGGGAGCGGCCCGCGCGGAGCTTGCCGCCGAGCGGTCCGAGGCGCTCGACGAGCCACCGCTCGACCGCCCCGTGCAGATCCTCGTCGCTGTCCTCCCACGGGAAGGCGTCACGGGCGAAGAGCTCGGCGCACTCGTGGAGCGCGGCGACGATCTCCTCGGCCTCCGCCTCCGTCAGGACCCCGATGCGCTGGAGCTCGCGGGCGTGTGCCTCGCTGCCGGCGAGGTCCTCGCGCCAGAGCCGCCGGTCGAACGCCGTCGAGACGCCGAGATGCCAGGCGGCGTCGGCCGGCTGACCGGTGAACCGCCCGCCCCAGAGGCGTCCCTCGGCCCCGTCCATCACCCCGAGCCCGTCTCGCGCTGTCCAGGCTGGTCTACCGCCTGGCGGCTGCCTGAGACCCGCCGCGCCTCATCTGGCGGGTCTACCGCCTGGCGGCTGCCTGAGACCCGCCGCGCCCAGGTCTTGAGCGGCAGGCCCCACAGCGTCACGAAGCCCTCGGCCTGGGTCTGGTCGAACTGGTCCTCCTCGCTGTAGGTCGCGAGCGACTCGTCGTAGAGGCCGACGTCGCTGCGGCGGCCGACCACGGTCGCGCTGCCCTTGTACAGCTCCAGGCGCACCTCGCCGGACACGTAGCGGTTCGCCTCCGCCATGAAGGCGTCGAGCGCGCTCTTCAGCGGACCCCACCACAGCCCGTTGTAGATGAGCTGGCTGTAGCGACCCTCCTCGGCCCGCTTGTGCTCCGACAGCTCCTGCTCCAGGCAGAGGTCCTCGAGGTCGCGGTGGGCCGTGAGCAGCGACACGGCGCCCGGGCACTCGTAGATCTCGCGGCTCTTGATGCCGACCAGACGGTCCTCGACCATGTCGATGCGGCCGACACCGTGCGCACCGGCGCGGCGATCGAGCTCGGTGACGAGCTGCACGAAGGGCAGCTCCTTGCCGTCGACGGCGACCGGCAGGCCCTCCTCGAAGGAGATCGTCACCTCCTCCGGCTCGTCGGGGGCGTCGTAGGGACTCACCGAGCGGGCGAAGACCTCCTCCGGGGGCTTCTCCCAGGGGTTCTCGAGGATGCCGCACTCGGCGGTGCGGCCCCAGAGGTTCTCGTCGATCGAGTACGGGCTCGCCTTCTTCACCGGGATAGGGATGCCGCGCTCCTCGGCCCAGGCGATCGCGCCGTCGCGCGACAGGCCCCACTCACGGATCGGCGCCTCGACCGTCAACTCGGGAGCCAGGCACATCGTGCCGACCTCGAAGCGAACCTGGTCGTTGCCCTTGCCGGTGCAGCCGTGGGCGACCGCGGCTGCGCCCACCTCCCTCGCCACACGAACGAGGTGGCGGACGATGAGCGGCCGCGACAGCGCCGACACGAGCGGGTACTTGCCCATGTAGAGCGCGTTCGCCTTCAGCGCCGGAGCCACGAACTCCTCGGCGAACTCGTCGCGCGCATCGGCGACCATCGCCTCCACGGCGCCACAGTCGAGCGCCCGCTGCCGCACCGCCTCCATGTCGTCGCCGGCCTGTCCGACGTCGACCACGAGCGCGATCACCTCGTAGCCCTTCTGCTCCGCGAGCCAGCGGATCGCCACGGACGTGTCGAGGCCGCCCGAGTAGGCGAGAACGAGTCGGTCGCTCATGGCTTCTCTCTCCTAGATCTCTGCGAGTTGACGGAAGCGGTCGGCGAGGTCGCGGCCGCCGACACCCTCCGCGGCAACGACCACGACGGTGTCGTCGCCGGCGATGGTGGCGAGCGCGCCGGGAACCTCGGCGTGGTCGATGGCGGAGGCCACCGGCCCCGCACCCGCGGGCGGCGTGCGGAGCACCGTCAGGTTGCCGCTGGCGGCGACGTCGATGACGAACTGGCGGAGGACCTCCGCGAGCCGTTCGCGTGCCGTGGCGGGCACCGGCCCGGGCGAGATGCGGTAGACGAGGTCCCCGTCGGTCCCGCGGACCTTCACGGCCCCGATCTCGTCGAGATCGCGCGAGACGGTGGCCTGCGTCGTCGCGATCCCGCGCTCGGCGAGAAGCGCGAGAGCCGCCTCCTGCGAGTGGACGTCGCGGTCGTGGAGGAGTGACACGAGCGCCCGCTGCCGCTGCGCCTTCAGCTCGGTCCGGTTCATGATCAGGATGTACTCAGCAGGTGGAGCAGCAGCGCCTTCTGCGCGTGCAGGCGGTTCTCGGCCTGGTCGAAGACCCGTGAGGCCGGGCCGTCGATGACCGCCGCGGCGACCTCCTCGCCCCGGTGGGCCGGCAGGCAGTGGAGGAAGATCGCCCCGTCGGCCGCGTTGCCCATGAGCTCGGGGGTGACCTGGTAGTCGCTGAACGTCCGCAGGCGGTCCGCGGCCTCGTCCTCCTGGCCCATGGAGGCCCACACGTCGGTGTAGACCGCGTCCGCCCCCGCCACGGCTTCGACCGGGTCCTCGGTGACGAGGATGTCGCCGCCGAGGTCGCGGGCGTGGCGCACGACCGTGTCGTCGGGGGCGTAGCCCGGAGGATGGGCGACCCGGACCTCGAGACCGGTGAGCGCGCCGGCCAGCAGCAGCGAGTGGGCGACGTTGTTGCCGTCGCCGACATAGGCGAGCACCGCTCCCTCCAGCCGCCCGAGCTCCGCGCGCACGGTCCGGAGGTCCGCGAGCGCCTGACACGGGTGCTCGTGGTCGGTGAGCGCGTTGACCACGGGCACGGTGGCGTGCGCGGCGAGCTCCTCGACGCGCTCCTGGCCGAAGGTGCGCACCACGATCGCGTGGACGTAGCGCGAAAGGACCGCAGCCGTGTCCGCGATCGTCTCGCCCCTGCCGAGGTGGAGCTCCGCGGACGACAGCGGCAGAGGCTCGCCGCCGAGCTCGGTGACCGCCACCTGGAAGGACACCCGGGTCCGCGTCGACGGCTTCTCGAAGATCAGCGCGACCGTGCGGCCGGCGAGGTCGTCGCGCCGCTCCCCACGGTTCCGCTTCAGCTCGTCGGCGTGGTCGAGCAGCGCGACGAGCTCCTTCGCGTCGAGGTCGGTCACGGACAGGAAGTGCGCGGTCACGGGGTCTCCTCACCGAGGTGGATGCGGATGCGGGCGAGGAGCTGCTCGGGCTCGAACGGCTTCTCGAGGACGTCCTCCGGGGGCAGGAAGCGGCGGCACTTCGCGGCGCCGTCGGGCCAGCCGGTGATGACGACGACCGGGACGGGGAGCTCGTCGCCGCCCTCCTCGAAGAGCTGCTCGAGGAGCCGCATCCCGCCGACGTCGGGCATCATCAGGTCGACGATCGCGAGATCGGGGTGGAAGACCTTGAGCTTCAGGAGGCCCTGGAGGCCGTCCGGGGCGCTCTCCACCTCGTAACCCTCCGCGCCGAGATACGTCTCGAGGAAGCGCACGACCGAGGTGTCGTCCTCGACCACCAGCAGGCGCTTGGTCACGCGTCCTCCCCCTTCCCGGACACGTCCGCCAGCGCGTCCCGGAGAACCGTGAGCGCGAGCTCGACCTCGTCCTCGGCCACGTTCAGCGGCGGCGCGACACGCACGAGGTCCGGGCCGACGGCGTTGACGATCAGGAAGCGCTCGCGGCAGGCCGCCTCGACGTCGGCCGCGACCGGGGCGTCGAGCTCCAGCGCGAGGAGGAGGCCGCGTCCGCGCACCCCTTTGGCGTGGCGGGTGGACCCGACGAGGTCGCGAAGGCCCGCGGCGAGAACCTCGCCGCTCTTGCGGGCCCGCTCGACGAGACCCTCCTTCTCGATGGTGTCGAGCACCGCGAGCGCCGCCGCACAGGAGACCGGGTTGCCGCCGAACGTCGACGCGTGGTCGCCCTTCGCGAACGCCGCCGCCGCAGATCCGCGGGCCACGCACGCTCCGACCGGAAGCCCGTTCGCCAGCGCCTTCGCGAGCGTCACCACGTCCGGCTCGACCGGGGTCTGCTGCCACGCGAACCACGAGCCGGTCCGACCGATCCCGGTCTGCACCTCGTCGGCGATCAGCAGCGCGTCGTGCGCGTCACAGGCCGCCCGGGCGGCGAGGAGGACCTCGTCGGGGACGACGCGGACACCGCCCTCGCCCTGGACGACCTCGACGAGGACCGCCGAGGTGTCGTCGCCCACGGCGGCGGTCAGCGCGTCCGGGTCGTCGTGCGGAACGTGGGTCACGTAGCCGGCGAGGGGCTCGAACGCCGCGTGCTTGGCGAGCTGGCCGGTCGCCTCGAGGGTGGCGAGCGTCCGCCCGTGGAAGGACCCCTCGAGCGCGACCAGGCGGTGCTTGTCCGCGGAGCGCGCGAGGCCGTGGCGGCGGGCCAGCTTGATCGCGGCTTCGTTCGCCTCCGCACCGCTGTTGGCGAAGAAGGCGCGCGCGTCGTCCCAGCCGAGGAGCCGGGCGAGCCTGCCCGCGAGGTTGACCGCGGGCTCCGTGAGGAAGAGGTTCGAGGTGTGGGTCAGGGTCGCGGCCTGGCGTGCGACCGCCTCGGCGACCGCAGGGTGGGCGTGACCGAGGCTCGTCACCGCGAGGCCACAGAGGAAGTCGAGGTAGGCCCGCCCGTCGTGGTCGAAGAGCGCCGTTCCCTGGCCGCGTGCGAACGCGACCGGAGGGGTCCCGTAGGTCGGCAGGAGGTGGTCCTCGTAGGCCCGCCGGAGCCGGTCAGCGGTCGTCATGGCGTCATCCTCCCCCACGGGCGTGGTCGTCGGTGACCATCGTGCCGACCCCCGCGTCGGTGAACACCTCGAGCAGCACCGCGTGGAGGACGCGCCCGTCGAGGAGGTGGGCGTGCGGGACGCCGTCCCGGAGCGCGGCGACGATCGAGGCCACCTTCGGGCGCATCCCCTCGTGGAGCTCGTCCGCCTCGAGCATCGCCTCGAGCCGGGAGGCGGGGATCTCGGAGAGCAGCGATCCCTCGTCGCCGAGGTCCCGGTAGAGCCCGGGCACGTTGGTGAGGTAGACGAGCTTCTCGGCCCCGAGCGCGGCGGCGATCGCTCCGGCGGCGACGTCGGCGTTCACGTTGCGGTCGAGGCCGTCGACGTCGCGGCCCACGGTGGCCACCACGGGGACGAAGCCGTCGTCGAGGACCTGCTGGAGGACCCGCGGCTGGACGAGCTCGACCTCCCCCACCCTCCCGAGGTTCTCGCCGCCGGGGCCCTTCGCCGCCCGGACCCGCAGGAGGCCCGCGTCGGTCCCCGCCACCCCGACCGCAGGCGCGCCGGCCTCCTGGATGAGGCCGACGAGCTCGGGGTTCACCTGGCCCAGGAGGACCATGCGGACGACCTCCATGGTCGCCTCGTCGGTGACGCGCAGGCCGCCGACGAACTCTGGCCGCAGGCCGAGCCGCTCCGACAGGGCGCTGATCTGGGGGCCGCCGCCGTGGACGATGACGGGCCGGATGCCGACGAAGTGGAGAAGGGCGATGTCCGCGGCGAAGGACCGCTTCAGCTGCTCGTCGACCATCGCGTTGCCGCCGTACTTCACGACCATGGTCGCGCCGTGGAAGCGGGTGATCCACGGCAGCGCCTCGCGGAGGACCGCGGCCTTCTGCTGGGCCGCGCTCGCGCGAGCATCCTGGGGGACGACGGGGCTCATGTGGTGTAGTAGGCGTTGTCGGCGACGTACTCGGGCGTGAGGTCGGCAGAGAGGAGGATCGCCTCCCCGGCTCCGAGCCCAAGATCGACGTCGATGTCGACCTCCGGCTTCGAGAGCGCAGCCGCGGCCTGACCGCGGTCGAAGGCGGTCGCGACGCCGAACCGGCAGACCGTCACACCGCCGAAGGCGACCGTGACGCGGTCGGGATCGAAGGCCACCGGCGACGTCCCCATGGCGGCGAGGATGCGGCCCCAGTTCGGGTCGGCGCCGTGCAGCGCCGCCCGGAAGAGGACCGAGCCGGCCACCGCCCGTGCGAGCGCTTCGGCGTCGCCTTCGCTCCGCGCGCCGGCGACGCGCAGCCGGGCGACCTTCGTGGTCCCCTCCCCGTCCGCGACGATCGCGTGGGCGAGGTCGGCGCAGACGGCCTCGATCCCCGTCCGGACCGCGTCGAGTCCCGGCGGTGCGGCCGCACGGCCGCTCGCGAGGGCGACGACGGTGTCGTTCGTGGACCCGCACGCGTCGACGCTGATGCGGTTGAAGGTCCGCGCGACCGCCTGACGGACGAGCGAGCGCAGGACGGTGGGATCCAGCGGCGCGTCGGTCGTGACGACGGCGATCATCGTCGCCATCGCGGGCTCGATCATGCCCGCGCCCTTCGCCATCCCGCCGACGACGCAGCTCCCGCTGCCGTCGGTCACGCGGTACGCGGACTCCTTCGGCTCCGAGTCGGTCGTGATGATCGCGCTCGCCGCGGCGGGACCACCGCTGTCCGAGAGCTCGCCGACCACCCGCGGCACGCCCTCGAGGAGGGGGGCCATCGGCATCGGGACGCCGATGATGCCGGTCGAGCAGACGAGGACGTCGCGCGCCGAGCAGTCGAGGGCGTCCGCGACCGCCCGTGCGGTGGCGAGCGCGTCCTCGGTGCCCTGCGGACCGGTGCAGGCGTTCGCGTTGCCGGCGTTGACGACGACCGCGCGGGCCGAGCCGTCGGCCACGTGGTCCTCGGTCACGACGCACGGGGCGGCCTTCACCCGGTTCGTCGTGGTCGTCGCCGCGGCCGTGGCCGGGCCGTCTGCCGCGACGAGCGCGAGGTCGGGCCGGCCGGACGGCTTCAGACCGGCGGCGATCCCGGCGGCACGGAAGCCGGACGCCGCCGTCACCCCGCCCGGGACGGGCTCGAGGACGTCACGGTCGGCGGGGCCCCAGCCGGCACCGTTCGTCCCGGTCACGGGTAGATCCCGGTCGCGGTGAGCCCGAGCGTCTCGTCGAGTCCGAGCATGAGGTTCGCGTTCTGGAGGGCCTGTCCGGCCGCGCCCTTGCCGAGGTTGTCGATCGCGCTCGTCACGACGACCCGGCGCGTGCGGGGGTCGACGACGGCGGAGAGCTGGCAGCCGTTCGAGCCCGTCAGCGCCTTCGTGTGCGGGAAGGCTCCGGGCGGCAGGACCTGCACGAACGGCTCGCCGGTGTAGCGGCCGAGGTAGGCGTCGACGACCGCGTCGAGGTCGACGCCGTCGGCGAGAGTCCCGTAGCAGGTCGCCAGGAGCCCTCTCGCCATCGGGACGAGGTGCGGCGTGAAGCCCACCGTCCCCGTCGACGTCCGAGACAGCTGGGAGAGCCAGCGCTCGATCTCGCCGGTGTGGCGGTGGGTCGGGGCGCCGTAGGCGGTGAGGTCCCCGTCGACGTGGGCGTGGTGGAGGTGGTCGGCGAGCCCGCGACCGGCACCGGTCGTGCCCGACTTCGCGTCGATGACGACGGACCCGGGGACGACGAGGTCGGCGATCGGCAGGAGCGCGAGGAGCGCCGCGGTCGGGTAGCAGCCGGGGTTCGCGACGAGCTGGGCGCCCCGTACGGCTTCGCGCTGGTACTCGGTGAGCCCGTAGACGGCTGCGCCGGAGCCGCCGTCGGGGGCGAGCTTCGGGTGGGGATGGTCCTCCCCGTACCACTTGAGGAACTCCCCCGGCGGGAGGCGGAAGGCGGCCGAGAGGTCGACGACCTTCGTCCCGGCCGCGACGAGACGCGCGACGAGGTCGAGGGCGGCTCCGTGCGGGGTGGAGACGAACACGAGGTCGAGGCCGGCGAGGTCCCCCTCGTCGACGGGCGCGAAGGCGCCGTCGACGCCGAGGTTCGGGAAGAGGTCGCGGACCGCCCGCCCGGCCTGGCCGTGTGCGGCGACGACCGCGAGCTCGACCGCGGGATGGGCGGCCACGAGCCGTGCGAGCTCTGCGCCGCCGTAGCCCGAGGCGCCCACGATCCCGACCCGGTACGCCACCCCATCTCCTCTCGTTGAGTGGATAACCATACAGAGTTTCGTATGAGGTGTCGAATCGCCGTGGGGACGCGCGTCACGGCTGAGGTCCCGAGGAACCGTAGTCTCGTCTCCATGGGTGACGTACAGCTCGGCCGGGGCGTGTCGATCTCCGAGTCGGAGCTCGAGTTCCGCGTCTCGCGCTCGAGCGGGCCGGGCGGGCAGAGCGTGAACACGACCGACTCGAGGGTCGAGCTGCGGTGGCGTGTTCGGGACTCCCCTGCGCTGACCGACGAGCAGCGCGAGCGACTCCTCGACCGCCTCTCGTCAAGACTGACCACCGACGGCGTCCTCATCCTCACCGGCTCGGAGCACCGCAGCCAGCACCGCAACCGGGAGGCCGTGCTCGGGAGGTTCGTCGCCATCGTCGGCGAGGCCCTGGTGCCGCCGAAGCGGCGCCGTCCGACGCGGCCGACGCGGGCCGCGAGGAAGCGCCGCCTCGAGGAGAAGCAACAGCGGGGCGAGAAGAAGCGCCTCCGCAAGCCGCCGGACGTGTAACTGATCAGGCCTCGGGTGTCGGGGGATCCACTCCTAGCCCAGGGCTAGCCCCTCCCAGCCCCTCCCAGCCCCTCCCAGCCCACTCCTAGCCCACTCCTAGCCCCTCCTAGCCCCTCCTAGCCCCTCCTAGCCCGCTCCTAGCCCACTCCTAGCCCAAGCTTCGCTCGCCAGCGGCGAGTCGTTCGACGGGTTGTCCCGTGATCTCAGCGATGAGGTCGAAGTGCTTGTCGAGGTGGAGGACGACGAGCCCAGCGAGCTCGGCGGTGGCGGCGATCAGCAGGTCGGGGATGGCTGGCCCGCGGTGCTCGCCGCGGTCGGCGAGCAGCATCTGGACCTCGACGGCCCGGTCCTCGACGGCTGGCGTCAGGCACTCCACGGGCATGGACGCGATCGGTGGGCGTCGCAACCCCTGCCGCAAGTCTGTGCCGCTGCGGGCGCTGTAGCCGAGCTCGAGGCGAGTGACGGTGCTGATGCGGACCAGTCCCCGTTCGATGCGCTCTGCCCACATCGCGCCGTCGGGGGAGCTGCCGAGTTGGACCATGGCGGACTTGTCGATCAGCCAATCGGTCACTCCCAAGCGCCTCGCATCGATTCGGGATCGGACAGGTCGGCGAAGGTCTGCGAGAGCCGCTTGAGGTCTGCGACGGTGACCGGTCCCTCGGTGGCCGAGGCGACCCGGACCATCTGGCGGCGCAGGTATTCGGCGCGCGACAAGCCGAGGCGCTTGGCCTTGGCCTCGATCGCCGCGACGACCTCGTCGGGGACGTCGCGGATCAGCACGTCGGTCATGGCCACCTCCTTGCTATCACACGATATCACGCAGTCTGTCTGCGGAGCGTGCCGCCGATGTCGGCGACGGTCTCGGCGACGGCGTCGATCGCCTGGTCGGCGTCGGCGTCGGTGAGCTGGCGGTCCGGCGCCTGGAGGCGCAGGTGGAACGCGAGGCTGCGTCGTCCCTCGCCGACCTGTGCGCCGTGGTACTCGTCGAAGAGGTGGAGTCGGTCGAGGAGGTCGCCGGCGCCCCGGCGCACGGCGGCCTCGACCGCCTCGTAGCAGACGTCGTCGGCGACGACGACGGCGACGTCGACGTGGATCGCGGGGTGGCGAGCGAGGTCCGGGGCGGTCTGAAGACCGAGCTCGCCCCGCGCGAGCGGTCCCCAGAGCGGGTCGAGCAGGATCTCACCCACGACGGTCC
>JBOHEE010000148.1:0-4014 GCA_050700895.1 Nitriliruptorales bacterium
GCGCAGCGGACGACGCCGGCGGTGGGCTCCTGGGTCGCCTCCCTGACGGTCCCGCAGACGGAGTCGGCCCCCGTGAACGGCCCGACGAACACGAAGCCGACCGCGACCACGAGGAGCAGCGCCAGCCCGAAGCCGACTGCGCGCGCGGCACCGCTGCGGGCGACGAGGAGATCGTCGCGGCCGACCCCGAGCAGCATGAGGACGAACAGGAACAGCACCATGATCGCGCCCGCGTAGACGATCACCTGGATCGCGGCGAGGAACGCGGACTGGAGGACGAGGAAGAGCCCGGCGACCCCGAAGAAGCTCAGCACGAGCATGAGCGCGCCGTGGACGACGTTGCGCATCAGGATCATCGCGATGCCGGAGCCGATCGCGATGATCGAGAAGAACCAGAAGAGGACCACCTCGGCACTCATGGCAGGTCCCCTCCCGCCTGCGCTCGCGTCTCATGACAGGTCCCTTCCCGCCTGCGCTCGGCACTCATGACAGGTCCCCTCCCGCCTGCGCTCGCGTCTCGGGGAGACGCTCGCTCCGGTCTCCCACCCTCATCTCTCTTCCTCGTCGGCGTCGCGCGCAGGGGCCGCGGTGTCGTCGCCGGCCGCGACCGCGCCTTGGCCGGACTCGAAGACCTCGAGGCCCTCGGCCCCCTCGGGGATCGTCGCGCTGCGCTCCCGCAGGCCGCCGACGGCCTGGCCGGCGCGGACCATCGGGCGTGGCCCCGCCGGTGCGTACTCGCCGCCCCGCAGCTCCGGGGGCGTCGTGGCAAGCCCGCCGTAGTAGTTGATCCGCCGCGCACGGACGTCCTCGTCCCGGTGCGGCGTCGGCCCGGCGCCCTCCGGCAGCGGCGCGAGCAGGCGCTCCTTCGTGTAGATGAGGCCGGCCCGGGTGTCCGCCGAGAGCTCGTAGTCGTGGATCATCGTCAGCGCCCGCGTCGGGCACGCCTCGATGCACAGCCCGCAGAAGATGCAGCGGTTGTAGTTGATCTGATAGTCGGACGCGTAGCGCTCGCCCGGGGAGTACCGCGCCTCGGCGGTGTTGTCCGCGCCCTGCACGAAGATCGCGTCGGCGGGGCAGGCCCAGGCGCAGAGCTCGCACCCGATGCACCGCTCGAGGCCGTCCTCGTAGTAGTTGAGCTGGTGACGCCCGTGGAAGCGCTCCTGCGGGTCGCGCTTCACCTCCGGGTACTCGGTCGTCACGGGGGCGCGGAACATCGTCCGCAGCGGCACGTTGAACCCGCGGCCGAGCGCGGTCCGGGTGAGGAACAGGTAGATGAGCGCGGCCACCACCGCGGCGGCGACCACGGACCACACGATCGGAGGCATCTACCCCTCCCCCCCGGTCGAGATCTTCTCGGGTTCGTCGAAGGTGCGGTCCTCGGCCCGTGGGCGGCGCAGCGTCCGCTCGGCGACCCGCGAGAACATGGGGGCGAACAGATAGAGGAGGAGGCCGGCCGCGAGCCCGCCCGCCCCGACCGTCACCCGATCGCGGAAGTCGAGCGTGGTGTTGATGAGGATCATGGCCGCGGCGGCGAAGACCCACACGAACCCGATCGGGAGCATGACGTTCCAGCCGAGCCGCTGGAGCTTGTCGTAGCGCATCCGCGGCAGCGTCGCGCGGAGCCACACGAAGACGCAGACGAAGATCGCGGTCTTCAGCGCGAACCAGAGGACCGGCCAGACCCACCCGGCGGTCTGCGTGAGGACCGGACCGGCCGGGCCGCCGAGGAAGAGCGTCACGATGACCGCGGAGCCGGTGATCACGTTCATGAACTCGCCGAGGAAGAACATGCCGAACTTGATGCCCGAGTACTCGGTGTGGAAGCCGGCGACGAGCTCCTCCTCCGCCTCGGGGAGGTCGAAGGGCGGACGAGCGGTCTCGGCGATGAGCGCCACGGCGAAGATCGCGAACGCGGGGAAGAGCGGGAGGACGAACCAGTTCGGCACGCCCGCGATCAGCCCCGGGCCGGCCTGGATCGCGACGATGTCCGACACGCGCAGCGAGCCGGCGTAGACGAAGACGGCCGCGACCGACAGCCCCATCGCGAGCTCGTAGCTGATCATCTGCGCCGACGAGCGGACGGCGCCGAGAAGCGGGTAGGCGGAGCCGCTCGACCACCCGGCGAGGACGACGCCGTAGACGTGGATCGAGCCCATCGCGAGGAACCACAGGACGCCGATGTCCGGATCGAAGAGCTGCAGCCCGAACGTCTCTCCGGCGACGGTGACCTGGCCGCCGAAGGGGACGATCGCGAAGGCGAGGAACGCGGTGACGGGGGCGATGAGCGGGGCGAGGAAGTAGACCGGGGCGTCGATGTTGTCCGGGCGGATGTCCTCCTTGAAGAACAGCTTGACCCCGTCGGCGAGCGTCTGGAGCACCCCGCCCGGCCCGAGCCGGTTCGGACCGAGCCGCGACTGCATGCGGGCGACGAGCCGGCGCTCGAACCAGATGAGGAGCGCGGTCGAGAGCAGCAGCAGCGCGAACACGGCGACGGCGCGCACGAAGTGGACCCAGGCGGCGACGGGCCCCGGGTCGCCGAACTGGACGGCTCCCTGCGCGACGAGGACGTGCGCGTTCACCGCGCGGCTCCCGGTGCTGATTCCACGGAGACGCGGACGGGGCCGCCGTCACCGGCCGCGAGCGTGGCGGCTGGCGCGTCGGTGGAGTTGCTGGGCACGAACACGACCCCGGGAACCTGGTGCTCGTCGACGACCGCGGTCACCTCGAGCCGGCCGCTCTCGGACGCGACGAGCACCGGCTGGGCGTCGGCGATGCCGAGCCGGGCCGCGTCGTCGGGGTGGAGCGCGGCGAACGGGGCCTTCGCGGTCGAGAGCATGTCGTCGGCCCCGATCGAGAGCACCCCGCGGTCGAGGAGCAGCGGATAGCTGAGCAGCTGGAGGCCGTCCCCGTCTCCGGACTCTGTGCCCGGAGCACCGGTCGGTCCCGATTCCGGCCAGTCGCGCTCGGCGACCGGGGGCAGGGCCGCCATCTCGCGCCGGATGTCGTCGAGGCTCGCGTAGCCGAGGTCGTGTCCGAGGCGTGCCGCAAGCTGGCTGAGGATGTCCCAGTCCTCCTGGGCGAGTCGGGGCGCGTCGACCGCGAGGCCGAAGCGCTGCCGGCGCCCCTCCCAGTTCGTGAAGGTCCCGGCCCGCTCCTGCGCCGCAGCCGCCGGCAGGACGACGTCGGCGTAGCGGACGGTCTCGGTGTCGAGGAGATCCTGGACGATGACGGTCGGCACCCGCTCGAGGGCCGCCCTCGCGAGACGCGGTAGGTCGCAGTCGCGCGCGAGGTCGACCCCGACGAGATGGAGCACGTCGACGTCGCCGTTCGCCGCCGCCTCGAGGATCGCATGGAGGCGGCGGCCGCGGCTCTCGGGGACCGCACCCCAGAGCTGCTCGACCTCGGCGCGCTCGCCGCTGTCGTGGAGGCGGCGGCCGCCGGGGAGAAGTCCGGGCAGAAGGCCCGCCGAGAGCGCGCCGCGCGCGTTGTTCCGTCGGGGCACCCAGGAGAGCTTCGCGCCGGTCGATGCGGCGAGCCGACCGGCGGTCGCCAGCGCCCCCGGCGAGGCCGCCGCCCGCTCTCCCACGAGGATGACGGCGCCCGGTCCCGCGTCGCGGAGTGCCGCGGCGACGTCTCCTACCTCGCCGTCGCCGCCGTCCGTGAGGGACCGGAGGGCCGCTGCCTCGCCCCCGACCGCGCTCGGCAGCCACCGCCACAGCAGTTCGGAGATCGTCCCGGCCCTCGGGCCGAGGCTGACGAGCTTCGTCCCGCGCTTCAGCCATGCCTTGCGGAGGCGGAGGTAGAGGATCGGGACCTCCTCCTCCGGGTCGAGGCCCACGAGCAGAACGAGCGGCGCGGCCTCGACGTCGTCGTACCTCGCCCCGACCCGGGACGCGGCCGTCGCGAGCGCGTCGTCCTCGTCAGGTCCCGCCCGCCGGGTCCGGAAGTCGACGTCGTCGGTGCCGAGCACCGACCGGGCGTAGCGGGACAGGACGTAGGCGTCCTCGTCGGGGA
>JBOHEE010000149.1:0-7102 GCA_050700895.1 Nitriliruptorales bacterium
CCCTCCAGTGAGTCCCGACCGCATCTCGGTCCACGCGGACGGCCGCGAGGCCACCGTCTCCGCTGGTTCCACCGCCCGCGAGGCGCTCGAGGCGCTCGAGCTCTTCCGCGGCCAGATCGTCGCTGCCCGCGTCGGCGGCGAGGAGTGGGACCTCGACCGCCCCGTCCCCGACGGCGCCGAGGTCGCCCCGATCCACGCCGACACCGACGAGGGCCGGTCGGTGCTCCGCCACTCGGTCGCCCACCTCATGGCGCAGGCGGTCACCGACCTGTACCCGGGAGCGAAGTTCGCGATCGGTCCGCCGATCGAGGACGGCTTCTACTACGACTTCGAGGTCGACGAGCCGTTCACCCCCGAGGACCTCGCAAGCATCGCGGCGCGGATGGAGGAGCTCATCCGCGAGAAGCAGCGCTTCCGTCGCGACGAGCTCTCCCGCGAGGAGGCCCTCGAGCTCTTCGCGGACCAGCCCTACAAGCGCGAGATCATCGAGAAGGTGGACCCGTCCGAGGTTGCCCCCGGCCGCGGCCAGGACAGCGAGGTCATCACCGTCTACCGCAACCTCGTCGAGAAGCATCCCGAGCCTTCCGAGGACCTCCCCGATGTCGAGCCTCCCGACCAGGGGCCGATCGTCGAGGAGCGCTGGGTCGATCTCTGCCGCGGGCCGCACATCCCGCACTCCGGCTGGGTGCCGGCCTTCAGGCTGCTGCGCACCGCCGGTGCGTACTGGCGCGGCGACGACTCCCGACCGATGCTCCAGCGCATCTACGGCACCGCCTGGGAGTCCAAGAAGGCCCTCGAACGCCACCTCGAGATGGTCGAGGAGGCGAGGAGGCGCGACCACCGCAAGCTCGGCCGGGAGCTCGAGCTCGTCCACTTCCCCGACGAGCTCGGCCCCGGCCTCGCGATCTTCCTTCCGAAGGGCGCGATCGTCCGCAAGCTCATGGAGGACTGGATCCGCGACGAGGTGCTCGCCCGGGGCTACCAGGCGGTCTACACCCCGCACATCGCCAAGGAGGACCTCTGGCGCATCTCGGGCCACCTCGAGAACTACGCGGACCTCATGTACCCCGGCATGGTGCTGGACGAGGGCAACGCGTACCGGCTGAAGCCGATGAACTGCCCCTTCCACATCCTCGCGTACAAGTCGCGGACCCGCTCCTACCGCGAGCTGCCGCTGCGGCTCGCCGAGCTCGGCACCGTCTACCGCTACGAGAAGTCGGGGGTGGTGAGCGGGATGCTGCGGGCCCGGGGGTTCACCCAGGACGACTCGCACATCTTCTGCCGACCCGAGCAGGTCGTCGACGAGGTCCGTGCATGCCTGGAGTTCGGCCGTGATCTCTTCCGGGCCTTCGGCCTCGGCGACCCGTCCCGGTACGCGATCTCGACCCGGCCGGCGAAGTCGATCGGGGCGGACGAGGACTGGGAGTTCGCCGAGCGCGCGCTCGTCGAGGCAGTCGAGCAGGTCGGCCTCGACTTCGGGATCGACGAGGGCGAGGGCGCCTTCTACGGCCCCAAGGTCGACATCCACGCCCGTGACGCGATCGGCCGCGAGTGGCAGATGGGCACCGTCCAGGTGGACTTCAACTTCCCGGAGCGCTTCGACATCGCCTACGTCGCCGAGGACGGGAACAAGCACCGGGTGTTCATGATCCACCGGGCGCTGTTCGGCTCGATCGAGCGCTTCTTCGCCGTCATGCTCGAGTCGTTCAACGGGGCGTTCCCGCTGTGGCTCGCGCCGGTCCAGGTCGCGGTCGTGCCGGTCGCCGCCGACTTCGTTCCCTACGCGGGAGAGGTCGCGGCTGCGCTGCGCGAGGTCGGCCTGCGGGTGGAGGTCGCCGACGCCGACGAGACCCTCGGCAACAGGATCCGCAAGGGTCAGACGAGCAAGATCCCCTGTCTCGCGGTCGTCGGCGGCAACGAGGCGGAGGCGCGGACCGTCTCGATCCGGCCCTACGAGGGCGACCAGCGCAAGGGCGTCGCCCTCGCCGACTGGGTCGCCGAGCTCGTGTCCGAGGTCGCCGAGCGCCGCGCCACCACGTCGCCGACCACATGACCGATCCGCGCTCGGACCCTGGCGCCGACCCGGACGACCCGAGGCCCGAGCGCGGCCGGGTCGTGCGGACCCCGGAGGCCGACCAGCCGCCGCCCCTCGACGGCATCCAGCGGCTCTGGTCGCCGTGGCGGTGGGGGTACATCGCCGGCGGGGAGCGCATCGAGGGCTGCCCCTTCTGCGTCCTCCCCGAGCGGGGCGACGACCGCGAGAGCCTCATCCTCCGCCGCGGCGAGCGCTGCTACGTGATCCTCAACGCCTACCCGTACAACCCCGGACACCTCCTGGTCGTGAGCTTCGCGCACGTCGCCGGGCTGGAGGAGGTCGACGACGAGACCGCCGCGGAGATGTGGGGCCTCGGACGTCGGTCCGTCGCCGTCCTGAAGGAGCGGCTCGGGGCGGAGGGCCTGAACATGGGCATGAACCTCGGCGCGGCGGCTGGGGCGGGGATCGCCGAGCACCTCCACCTCCACGTCGTTCCCCGCTGGGTCGGCGACACGAACTTCGTCTCGATCGTCGGGGCGACCCGTGTCCTGCCGCGCTCCCTCCGCGAGCTGTACGACGAGCTCGCCCCTGCGTTTGCCGGCTGACGTTCGACGGGCCCTCGCCCTGACCGCGCGCCGTTCCTCCGCCACGCTCGTGGGGAAGGGAGGGAACCCATGGCTCGTGCGACGTGGTCGGGATCGATCAGCTTCGGGCTCGTGAACGTGCCGGTGAAGCTCTTCACCGCCGTCCGCAGCCACAACGTCCGCTTCCGCCAGCTCCACGAAGGGACCCACGCACGGGTGCGCCAGAAGCGCGTCGACACCGAGACCGGCGAGGAGGTCCGTCGTTCTGTCACCGTGCGGTGACGCAACAACGAAGGTTTGCCGCAACGAGGATCGGCCACGTCTCAGCCGAGGCGCGAAAGCTCCTCCTCGACGTCGTTCAGTTCGGCTCGTGCGGCGTCGCGCTCGCCGCCCAGCTCGCCTGTGTTCCGTCGGGCTTCCGTCGCTGCGCCCTGGGCCTCGTCGGCCTGGCGGCGCAGGCGGTCCGCGCGCTCCTCGGCCTGCTCGGCGCGCTTGGCACTCTTCTCGGCGGCGCGCTCGAGGTCGCGCACCCGGCTCCGGAGCGAGTTCGCCTGCGACTCGAGCTCTGCGCGCTTCTCCGCGTGCGGATCCTCGGGCGGCGCCTCGTCCTCGGCGGGGGCCTCGGCGGCGTCGGGAGTGACGCTGAGTCCCGCCAGCGTCCCGAAGCCGGGCGCCTCCGCCGTGCGCTCGAGCCGCCCCTCCCGGAGCGCGTCGCGGACCTCCTCGTCGACGGTGGCCGCCTGGATCGTCGCGGCGATGGCGTCGCGGTGGGTCGCCGGCTGGCTGCCGACGTCTTGCAGGTAGGAGGACGCTGCGCCGGTGAGCGAGCTGATCGCCGACCGGAGCTCGCGAACGGTCTCGCGCAACGGCGCCCTGCGTCCGCTGACGGCGCGGCGCTGGGCCTTCTCCACCTTGTCGGCGAGCTCGAGCAGGGCGTCGAGATCTTCCGGCTGGCGGCGCGAGAGCTGGTTCACCGCCCAGGCCGCGACCGTCGGCTTGCGCAGCTTCCCGACGACCGCGGCGGCGTCGCGGTCATCCTCCTCGCGCAGCTGCTTCGCGAGCTCGTCCCGCCGCCCGACGAACTCGTCCGACGGCAGGCCGTACAGCTCCGCGATCGCCTGCTCGACGTCCATCCCGCGCACCGTACGAGCCCCGGTCGTGGATCGGCGAGTCCGGCGTCGTCGCTCCGTGGCAGGCGGGGAGTCTCGACGGTCGGTCGGGGCCGGGCGTGGACCATCATTCACGTCGCTGGGTGCGGATGCGCAACGAGGTGTCGACGCTGCCGCCCGGCGGTCCGCGACGCGCCCGACATTCACGTCTCTGGGTGCGGATGCGCAACGAGGTGTCGACGCTGCCGCCCGGCGACGGCCGGCTACCCGGCGGCGCCGCGTTCGGCGGCGACCTTCTGGGCGACGTGGTCGGGGACGTCCTCGTGGTGGTGGTAGCGCATCGCCACCGAACCCCGGCCGCTCGTCAGCGCCCGGAGCTCAGCCGGGTAGGTCAGCATCTCGGCCTCGGGGACCTGCGCATGGATCATCTGCCGCCCCGCACCGGCAGGGTCGCTGCCCTGGATGCGACCGCGGCGGGCGGAGAGGTCGCCCATGATGTCGCCCACGAGGTCCTCCGGGACCGAGACGTCGACCTCGAGGATCGGCTCGAGGAGCTTGATCCCCGCCCTCTCGCACGCGTCGCGGAAGGCGAGGATCCCCGCCATCTGAAAGGCCATGTCGGACGAGTCGACCGAGTGGTACTTGCCGTCGAAGAGCTTCACCTTCACGTCGACCACGGGGAAACCCGCGAGGGGTCCCTTGCTCATCGCCTCGACGATGCCCTTCTCGACCGACGGGATGAACTGGTTCGGGATCACCCCGCCGACGATCGCGTCGTCGAACTCGAAGCCGCCGCCCCGCGGGAGCGGCTCGACCTCGATGTGGGCCACACCGAACTGCCCGTGCCCACCGGTCTGCTTGACGTGCCGGCCGAGCCCCTGGGCCTTGGCCTGCAGGGTCTCGCGGTACGCGATCTGCGGCGGGTGGTGGGTGACGTCGACGCCGAACTTGCGCTTCAACCGCCGCAGGGTCACGTCCACGTGCGTGGGGCCGAACGTGCGCAGCACGATCTGCTTCGTCACCGGGTCGCGCTCGATCCCGATGCTCGGGTCCTCCTCGGCGATGCGCGCGAGGCCGGTCGACAGCTTCTCCTCGTCGCCGGCGCTCGCGGGCTGCAGGGCGACACGGAAGTACGCCTCGGGAGCCGCGAGCTTGGACAGCTCCGGCTCGCCGGCCCCCTTCGCGTGGAGGCTGTCACCGGTCAGCACGTCCTCGAGCTTCGCGACGCCCACGACGTCCCCGGCGGGCGCGGACGTGACCGGGAGCTGCTCCTTGCCCTGCATGGTGAAGAGCTGGTGGAGACGCGTGTCGCTGCCGGTCCGCGAGACCAGCAGGTGGTCGTCGGACTTCAGCGTGCCGCTCACGACGCGGAGGAGGTTGATGCGGCCGACATAGGGGTCGGAGAAGGTCTTGGCGACGACGGCGGTCGTGGGTCCGTCGAGGCCCCGCCCGCGGACCGCGGCCAGGTCGGCGGGCGACGGGCACTCCTCGACGAGGAAGTCGACGAGGAGCTGAACGCCGATCCCGAGCTCCGCCGAGCCGCAGAGCAACGGGAAGAAGCCGGCGTTCGCGATGCCGGTGGCGAAGGTCTCCTCGAGCTCCTTCGTGTCGGGGATCTCGCCGTCGAGGTAGCGCATGAGCAGCTCGTCGTCGTTCTCGACGATCGCCTCGACGAGGAAGGTCCGGTTGCGCTCGGCCTGTTCGCGACGTTCCTCGGGCACCTCCTCGGTGACCCGCTTGCCGTCGACGTACTCCACCGCCGTGAAGTGCAGGAGGTCGATCACGCCGGTGAACTCCTGCTCGACGCCGATCGGCATGTGGACCGGCGCGAGCCGCTTGCCGTACCGCTCGCGGAGGTCGTCGATGTTGCGCTGGTAGCCCGCGTTCTCCTTGTCGAGCTTGTTGAGGAAGACGACGCGGGGCAGCCCGATCTCCTCACAGGCCGCCCAGAGGTCCTCGTGCTGGGGCTCGACCCCGGCCGTCGCGTCGACGACGAAGAGGGCGACGTCGGCGGCGTGGAGCGCGGGGAAGGCGTCGCCGATCGCCTCCGCGCCGCCCGGCGCATCGAGGAGGTTGATCTTGTGCCCCTTCCAGGGCAGCGCCCCGAGGGCGAGGGAGAGCGAGTGCTGGCGCTCCTGCTCCTCGGGCTCGAAGTCGAGGGTGGCCGTCCCCTGAGCCGTGTTGCCGCGGCGGTGGATCACACCGGTCCGCTCGAGCAGCGCTTCCGCGAGGGTCGTCTTGCCGGTCTCGCTGTGGCCGAGGAGCAGGACGTTGCGGATGCGCTCGGTGGGGACGTGGAGATCTTTCGACACGGCGCGGCCTTCCTCCCGTACGGGCCGGCCCCTCGCCGAGTGGGAGGGCCCTGGACCCTCATGTCTCCCCGAGCCCGCGCCCGGGGGAAGGCATCCTAGGTGGCCCGGGGGGCTCGTGGGAGGGGCCGTCTTCCTTGTCCCGGGGGCTCGGGGGGCTCATGGAGTCGAGCGACGCCGTCCAAGTCTCTCGGAGCGGCGCGAGAAGTAGTCCCCCGAAGAGAGGGGCCGGTCTTCCTTGCGCTCGCTCGCCGGCGGTCCGTACCGTCCGGCGCGATCACGAGCCGAGGAGGCAGATGGCGCTCGACGCCCGGACACGTCGGCTCTGGCTCCGCGCCTTCGCCCCGGTCGGCCGTGGGCTCGCGCGGCTGGGGATCACCGCGAACCACGTCACGGCGCTCGGGCTCGTGCTGACGGCCGTCGCGGCGTGGCTGGTGGTCCGGGGCGATCTCGTCCTCGCCGGCTGGGTACTCGTGGGCGGCTCCCTCGCCGACGCCTTCGACGGCGCCGTCGCCCGCGCCCGCGACGAGGTGACCGTCGCCGGAGGCTTCTACGACTCCGTCGCCGACCGCCTGTCGGACGGTGTGATCCTGGCCGCGGTCCTCTGGGCGGTGGGCGACGACCCGCTGCTGTTCGCCTTGGCGGCCGTCGCGCTCGTCACCGCCCAGGTGACGAGCTACGTGCGTGCGAAGGCGGAGTCCCTCGGGGTCTCCTGCGCCGTGGGGCTCATAGAGCGGGGCGAGCGCGCCATCATCATCACGGTCGGGCTCGTCTTCCACCGCTGGCTGCTCGGGGTCGCGCTCTGGGTCCTGGCGGTCGGCGGGACCGTGACGGTCGCGCAGCGGATCGCCCACGTCCTGCCGAAGCTCCGTGCGCTTCCGCACCCGACGCGTCAGGGTGGAACGGAGGCGTGAGCGAGCAGCCTGCGTCCCCAGGGGACCTGCCTCCCGCGCCGCCGATGTCGGCGCGGCAGTGGGCGACCTACGCCCAATACACGGCCGTGTGGGAGCTCGCGGCACGTCTGCCGGATCCGATCGCGTGGCGCCTTCCGGACCGGGTCGGCAG
>JBOHEE010000150.1:0-2780 GCA_050700895.1 Nitriliruptorales bacterium
CGGTTAGAGTGCGAGGCAAGCTCCCCTCTCCGAGGACCGACACATGCCCGAGGAACGACTCGACATCCACCTGCGCATGCTCACTGCGGACGACGCGGGATGGATGGTCGCCCTCGACCGGGCCGGATACGGGGGTGTGCGCCGCTACGGCTGGCGCGAGACGGAACTCAGCGACGAGCTCGCGGACGGCGTGTGGGCGTCCGACGATCGCTTCGGCTGGGCGGTGATGGTGAACGCCACGCCCGGTGGCGTGGCGTTCGTCCGTGACCTCCGCGCCGGCGACGGGCACCTGTCGATCCGGCTCTCCAAGGACGTACGCGGTCGAGGTGTCGGGCGCGAGGTGCTGCGCCAACTCGCCGACCACCACTTCAAGGACGACCCCGAGCTCCGCCGCCTCGAGGGGCGCACCCACGAGAGCAACGTCCCCATGCAGCGCGCGTTCAACGCGGCCGGCTTCCGGATGGAGGCCCGCTACCGCGACACGATCGAGGACGAGGACGGCCAGCTCGCCTCCGAGTGGGGCTACGCGATGACGCGTGCCGACTGGGAGGCCGGCCGGCACCGCGCGGACGACAACGGCTACGACCTCCACGGCCTCACCTTCACGCTCGAGTCGGAGCCGACCACCCAGGTCGAGATGGACCGCGGGTCGGTGGCGAAGTTCCTGCAGGAAGGGCACCGGGTCCTCGTCCGCTACGAGGGCGGCCGCGTGTACGACGGCGAAGCCGCCGGCATCCTCGAGCGGGACGCCTTCCGCTACCGCTACCTCCATCGGCTCGGCGACGACCAGTCGGTGACCGGCTGGGGGAGCTCCCGGGTCCAGCGGCGGGGCGACGGCCGGCTCGAGCTCATCGACGAGTTCGAGATCGACGACGGTCACCGGGGACACCACGTCTGGGTCGAGCGCCGCTGAACGCCGCGACCTGCGTCCTCCCCGACTCGGGGGAGCGTCGGGGCCCGCTTCCTCACACCGTCGTCGCGGCGTCGACGGCAACGCCTGCTTGCCGGGTCGGCG
Source organism: Nitriliruptorales bacterium (assembly GCA_050700895.1). GTDB lineage: Bacteria > Actinomycetota > Nitriliruptoria > Nitriliruptorales > JAHWKO01 > JBOHEE01. The sequence continues at coordinate 1,016 of JBOHEE010000150.1, forward strand.
ACCGCCTCGTACCGTCCGCGACCACAACATATTGTGGTTCGGAGGGACGAGGGTGCGCTGTCCGTCGTGCGGGGAGGACGACGACCGCGTCGTCGACTCCCGACCCGCGAGCGAGGGTGAGGCGATCCGCCGGCGCCGCGAATGCGGCGTCTGCGGCCTGCGCTACACGACCTTCGAGCGCGTCGAGCTGCCGGAGCTCGTCGTCCTGAAGAGCAGCGGGACGACCGAGGCGTTCGACCGCGCGAAGGTGCGAGAGGGCATCGCCCGCGCCGCGAAGGGTCGCATCGAGCCGGAAGCGGTCGAACGGGCCGCGGCCGCGGTGGAGACGGCTCTCCGCGCGAACGGGGCGCGACAGGCGACGAGCGAGCAGGTCGGGCTCCACGTCCTCGGCCAGCTGCGCGACCTCGACGAGGTGGCCTACGTCCGCTTCGCGTCGGTCTACAAGGACTTCCAGGGGCCGGAGGACTTCGAGAAGGAGCTGAAGAGCCTCCGCAAGGCCTTCCCGGCTCGACGGCGGTAAGCCTCCCCGGCGCGTCCCTCGAGGGCCGCACTACTACGTACGTGTGGCGCGACTCGGCCGTGTGGGCCATACTCGCACTGTCCGACCGGCCAGTGTCCGACAAGTCCGTCCCCACGGTCGGCAAGGGGACCGCGCACGATGACGCAGCATGGGCCCGGCGGCGGCTTCTCCGCCGATCTTCTCATCGAGCTGGTCTACCACGCCCCCGACGCGGTTCTCGTCATCGACCCCGAGGGCGCCATCGCGTTCGCGAACCCCCGGACCGCCGACCTCTTCGGCTACGGGCCGGAGGACCTGATCGGCCTGCCGATCGAGTCGCTCATCCCCGAGCGTTTCCGGGCCGCCCACCTCGAGCACCGCCGCGGCTACGCGGAGGCGCCACGGGCCCGGCCGATGGGAACCGGACTGAAGCTCTTCGGACTCCGCAGCGACGGCAGCGAGTTCCCGGTCGAGATCGGGCTCTCACCCCTCGGCGCCGCGGGCGGCCGGCTCACCACCGCGATCGTCCGCGACGTCACCGAGGCGGTCCAGGCGCGCGAGGTCGAGGCGCGGCTGCGCGAGGTCCGGCGGCGTCAGGCGCAGGCGCTGGAGCTGAACGACGACATCATCCAGGGGCTCTCCACGGCGCTCCTGGCCCTGATGAACGACGACGTCGACATGGCGTCGACGACGATCGAAGCCACACTGGACGCCGCCCGCTCGATCGTCAGCGACCTGCTCTCGGGCCTGGGCGACGACGGGGTCATCCGCCCAGGTGACCTGGTACGAGCCGAGGCGTCTCCCTCGGTGGGCCCGTCCGAGTGACCGCGGGCGCCGATCCGCGGAGCGTGGTGCTCGCCGACGACGCCGACGATCTCCGCGAACTCCTGCGAAAACTTCTCGAACGCGACGGGCGATTCGCCGTCGTCGCCGAGGCGACGAACGGGCTCGAGGCGGTCGACGCCGCCGGGCGGTACCAGCCGGCACTCCTCGTTCTGGACCTCGCGATGCCGGTGATGGACGGTCTCCAGGCACTGCCCGAGATCCGCCGGGTCGCTCCGGGCACGAAGGTCCTCGTCCTGAGCGGCTTCGCCGCGAACGACGCCGAGTCGCAGGCGCTGGACCTCGGAGCCGCCGGCTACCTCGAGAAGGGGGGCGCGGTCCGCAGCCTGGCCGACACGCTCTTCCGGCTGCTCGACCCCGACGACAACGGCGGCGGCCCCCCGCACGAAATCGGCTGACCGCGCCACCGCAAAGGGGTTCGGG
>JBOHEE010000151.1:0-10347 GCA_050700895.1 Nitriliruptorales bacterium
GCTCGCCTGAGCCTGCCACGACCTCCTCGGCCGCCGGGGCTGCCTCGACGGCCGCGCTCGGCTGGACCGCCTCCACGGCCCCGGACAACACCGCCTCCTGGGGGGCCTCCCCCGCCACGTCACCTGCGGGCGGCGGGGCAGCCTGCTGACCGCGCACGTCCACCACGCCTGGGGCCGCATCGCCCTCCGCCAGGGCCGCGGCGCCGGTGGTGCCGGCGGTGTCGCCGGCGGTGGTGCCGTTGCCGGTGGTGTCGCCGGTTGCCTGTGCGGTGACGGTGGCGCCGGTGGTGTCCGTGTCGTCGCCGCCGGTGTCCGTGTCGTCGTCGTCGTCCTCCTCCGACGCGACGACCAGCTCTCCGTCGTCGTCCTCCCTACGGAACATGAGGTCGTCCCCGCGCTCGCCGTCCGATGTCGTCGCGGCGTAGGCCTTGCCCGCCGGAAGGACCATCAGCAGCAGCGCGCAAACGACGGTCAGCACGCCGAGGGCGCGCTGCAACCAGGTGATCTCGACGCCGTCGTCCACGATCCCTTCTCCCTCTGCCCGAAGCACGTCGTCGCGGCTGGCCGGCCCCTCCACAGCCGCGATTCGGCTACGGGCGGTAGCTGTCCGCTCACAGAGTGAGCGGGGCGTCGTCCGCCGATCGAAGGGACGAATCCGTCGCTCGTCGGAACGTGTACGTATGGCCACGGAGGGTCCGGGGAACCACGAGGCGCGAGGTCCGTGTGCAGCGAGGTACTCGCCCGCGAGGACCCCTCTGCCGAGGGTCGCTGTCGTTCCGAAAGCCCTGGCGGCGGTGTGTGTCGTCCGCTCTGTCGCCCGGACGTCATGCGGCCTCGTAGGGTCTCGGCGTGGTGCCGACGGATGGCGGCCGGGCGATGCCGGATCCAGCGACCGGGCCGGATCCCGTCCGGCCCGCGTACGACGGCGCCTGGATCGGTGCCGTCGTGCCGGCCCTCCTCGCCGGCGACCGCCCCGAGTGGATGCCCGCCCCCGTCGCCGATGCCGACGGGGTCCTCCTGCTGGTGCTCGACGGGCTCGGCTGGCACGCGATCGAGGACGCCCGCGTCGAGCTGTCCGAGCTCCGCGCCATGTCCGGCGGCCCGATCACGACCTGCGCCCCGGCGACGACCGCTGCCGCCCTCACCTCCCTCACGACCGGCGTTCCCCCCGGACGCCACGGCATCGTCGGCTTCCGCATCCGCACCGACGGCGGCGTCCTGAACGTGCTCGAGTGGGCCGTCGACGACGAGGCGGAGGCGCCGCCGCCGGAGGCGTTCCAGTCGTGCGCGCCCTTCGGCGGTCGGCCGGTCCCGGTGGTCACCCGGGCCGAGTTCCACAAGTCCGGCTTCACCGGCGCCTACCTGCGGGGGAGCCGGTTCGTCGGGTGGAGCACGACCGCCGTGCTCGTCGAGCACTGTCGGCGTCTCGCGGCGGCGGGCGATCGCGTCGCCCTCGCCTACTACGACGGGGTCGACAAGGTCGCCCACCGGTACGGGCTGGAAGACGGCTTCTTCGCGGTCGAGGCAGCCGCCACCGACCGGCTCGTCGGGGCCCTGCTCGACGCGCTGCCGCCGACCTGGGCGCTCGTCGTGACCGCGGACCACGGCCAGGTGCACATCGCCCCCGGTGCCCGCCGGGACCTCGGGGCGGTGGCGGCCCTCACCGCCGCCTACGCGGGCGACGCCCGCTGCCGGTCGCTGCATGCGGTCCCGGGGGACGAGGCCGAGCTGGCGGCCGCGGCCGAGGAGGCCTACGGGGACGAGGCCTGGGTGATGACCCGCGACGAGTTCCTCGACGACGGCTGGCTCGGGCCGGTGGCCAACCAGCGGATCGCGGAGAGGATCGGCGACGTGATCGTCGCCGCCCACGCGCCGGTGACCTTCGTCGCCCCGACGTTCCCCATCGAGGCGGACCTCAACGCGCACCACGGCAGCTTCACCGCCGCCGAGATGCTGGTGCCCTTGCTCGCGGCCCGCGGACGCGCCGGGTGACGTCGGCGCGTGTCCGTCCACTCGGACAGCCCTGCTCGACCGACTTCCCGTACGGTTTTCGCACGCTTCGAGCAGGGGATGGGGGTGCGCCTGACCCGGCGTGCGCTTCTGCGGGCGGGCGGGATCGCAGCCGCGAGCGGCCCGCTCCTCGCAGCCACGCGCGCAACGGCTGACGAGCCCCACGCCACCAACCCGGCCGATCTGTCGCTGCTGGAGATCCTCACCGGGCTGGAGTCGCGTCGCCTCTCGGCGGTCGAGCTCACCGAGGCCTGCATCGCGCGCATCGACGCCCTCGAGCCGACGATCCAGGCGTTCGTCACCCGCACCGACGAGCGGGCGCTCGCTGCCGCGGAGACGGCCGACCGGCAGCGGGCCCGCGGACAGGATCCCGGTCTGCTCGGTGGCGTCCCCGTCGGCCTGAAGGACCTCGTCTACACGAAGGGCGTGGCGACCACCGCAGGTTCGCGAACCCTGGCCGACTTCGTGCCCGACTTCGACGCGACCCTCTGGGCGCGCATGGCCGAGGAGGGCGCCGGCCTGGCCGGCAAGCTCAACACGCACGAGTTCGCCTACGGCACGAGCACCCCGCCAACGCGCAACCCGTGGGCTCCCTCCCGCAACCCTGGCGGCTCCTCCGGGGGGTCCGGCGCGGCCCTGGGCGCCCGCATGCTGCCGGTGGCGACCGGCAGCGACACCGGCGGCTCGCTGCGGCTGCCCGCGGCCGTCAACGGCATCTGCGCCATCCGCCCGACGTACGGCGTCGTGTCGCGCCGCGGCATCATCGCGCTCGCCTGGTCCCTGGACACGGTGGCGCCGATGGCCCGCCGCATGGCGGACGTCGCACTCCTGCTGGACACGGTGGCCGGCCGCGACCCGCAGGATCCCACGAGTGCCGAGACCCCGCTGGGCGAGCTTCCCCTCGACCCGCCGGGCCTGGACGGCGTCCGCATCGGCGTCCCCGACACCTACTTCTGGGAGGACGTGGAGCCGGGCATCGAGGCCGCGTGTCGTGACGGCCTCGCGCTGCTCGAGCGGCTCGGCGCCGAGGTCGTCGAGGTGCCGGTCCCTGCCGTGAACGACGAGGTGATGGCCATCTACGGGCCCTTCGAGCGCACGGTCTTCACCGAGGCGACGAGCTACCACCGGGGGCTCGTCCGGTCCGAACGGGCGGCCGGCTACTCGCCCGAGATCCTCGCCCTCCTGGCCGACGGCGAGACGATCACCGCCGCGGACTACCTCGACGACCAGCGCATGCGCTCGGTCTACTCCCGGCAGTGGCGCGAGATCTTCGCCGAGCACCGCATCGACGCGTTCGCGCACCCGACCACACCGGAACAGCCGAAGCCGCAGGTCCCCTCCGAGTCGTTCCTGTTCGGGGTTCCGTTCCGCCTCATGCGCACCGCGCCGATGTGCGGGTTCCCGTCGCTGTCCGTACCGGTCGGCTTCGACGGCGATCTCCCCGTGGGGCTGTGCCTGACCGGGCTGGCTTTCGACGACGCCCGCCTGCTCGGCATCGGCGTGGCGGTCGACGAGGAGGTCGCGCTGTGGCAGGTGCGGCCGCCGCTGGTGGAGGAGCTCGGATGATGAGCCCCGGAGACCGACCGTCCATCCCGCTGGAGACCGAGCCGATCGCGTGGCTCCACCCCGCGGGGCTGGGCACCGTCGCCCCCGGCGCGGTGCAGCCGGTGGAGCGGGTGCCGGCGCTCGAGGAGGAGCCGGCGCAGTGGGTCGATCCTCCAGCGCCACGATCACCGAGCTCGCATCGGAGACGGCCCGCCGGGGCCGCCCGCCCAGGCCGGTCCGTGCCTGCGCTGCCGGCCACCGGACCGCACGGCGGGTGGGCCCTCGGGGTGGGACTCGTCGGGCTCGCGTGGGCGCTGCGACGCAGACGGTTGGACCCGGAACGAGCGGGGTCGGGTGAGGTCGTTGCTCACACAACGACCTTCCCAGGCGGAGGCCGCTACAGGAGTCCGCCCTCTGCCATCCTTCTGTGGTCGAGGACGCGGTCGAGGAGGGCCTCGTCGACGCCGTTCTCGGCGGCGACCTCGCGCAGGGTCCGATCCTCCTCCATCGCCTGCTTGGCGAGCTTCGCGGCCCGCTCGTAGCCGATCTCGGGGGCGAGAGCCGTCACGGCCATGAGCGACCGCTCCGCGTACTGCGGCCCGCGGTCGGTGGCCTCCGCGCCGCGGAGGCAGCGGTCGGCGAAGAGACGGGAGACGCTCGCGAGCAGGCCGATCGACTCGACGACGTTGCGCGCCATCAGCGGGATCATGACGTTCAGCTCGAGCTCGCCGGCCAGGCCGCCGACGGTGACGGCCGCGTCGTTGCCGACCACCTGGGCGGCGACCTGCCGCACGGACTCCGGGATGACCGGGTTGACCTTTCCCGGCATGATCGACGAGCCCGGCTGGATCGCGGGGAGCTGAATCTCGTGGAGGCCGGTCCGCGGGCCGGAGGAGAGCCAGCGGACGTCGTTGGCGATCTTGAAGAGGCTCACCGCGACCGTCTTCAGCGCCGCGGAGAGGTCGACGAGCGCGTCGCGGGAACCCTGCTGCTCGAAGTGGTCCTCGGCCTCCCGGAACGGCAGGCCGGTGCGCTCGGCGACCGCGGCGATCGTCCGCTCGGCGAACCCCGGCGGGCAGTTCAGCCCGGTTCCGACCGCGGTGCCGCCGAGCGGGAGCTCGTAGACGGACTCGAGCGCCCGTTCCACGCGGACGATCCCGAGCTCCACCTGGCGGGCGTAGCCGCCGAACTCCTGGCCGAGCGTCACCGGCGTCGCGTCCATGAGGTGGGTGCGGCCGGGCTTCACGACGTCGGCCCACTCCACGGCCGTGTCGCGGAGCGTGGCGGCGAGCAGCTCGAGCGCGGGCAGCAGCTCCCCGGTTGCGAGCCGCGCGGCGGCGATGTGGACCGCGGACGGGAAGACGTCGTTGCTCGACTGGCTCGCGTTCACGTGGTCGTTCGGGTGGACCCGGGAGGCGCCGAGGTCGTCGCCGAGGAGCTGGCCGGCACGGTTCGCGATGACCTCGTTCGCCTTCATGTTCGTGGAGGTCCCCGACCCGGTCTGGAAGACGTCGATGGGGAAGTGGTCGTCCCAGTCGCCGCCCACGACCTCGTCGGCCGCCTGCCGGATCGCCTTCGCGAGCTCGGGGGCGACGATCTCGAGCTCCTCGTTGGCGCCAGCGGCAGCCCACTTCACGAGGGCGAGGGCGTGGATGACCTCCGCGGGGATCGGCCGGCCGGAGACCGGGAAGTTCTCGACCGCGCGCTGGGTCGAGGCTCCCCACAGCGCGTCGGCGGGGATGCGCATCTCGCCCATCGTGTCCCTCGCCGTCCGGAACCCGTCTCCCATGATCGCCCTCGTGTCTCGTCTTCGACAAGCACGTACAGGATGCCGCCAAGATCGATCGTGCCTGGCATGCATGCGCGGTTCGCGACGCCTCGCGGCAATTCTCGCACGACGGCGGACCACAGCCTCGAGAGCCAGCCGAAACGCCTGCACTCGTGACTGTACGAGAGCGTGACGGCCGGACGAGCGCCGAAGGCCACCTCGGCGACGGGTCGACCGGGCTGACGAAGGCACATCTGGTCACCGACCGGTGACGAGACGTTCCCCGGTCAGCCAGCTGTCGTCGGCCCCCGGGCCCCCCAGCTGTCGTCGGCCCCCCGGGCCCCCCAGCTGTCGTCGGCCCCCCGGGCCCCCCCAGCTGTCGTCGGCCCCCCGGGCCCCCCCAGCTGTCGTCGGCCCCCCGGGCCCCCACAGCACGCGGGCGCCCAGGGGGCCCCGGCCCCTCCTATCCTCGCCCTGCCGGAGCCGGGAGGTCGCGGGTGGAGCTCGTCACGCTGGAGGAGGTTCGCGCGGCGCGGGCGCGGCTCGACGGGGTCCTCCAGCCGACGCCGATCGAGCCGTCACGCGCCGTCTCCGAGGCGGTCGGGGCCGAGGTCCTCCTGAAGTGCGAGAACCTCCAGCGGACCGGTTCCTTCAAGCTCCGCGGGGCCTACAACCGCATCAGCCTGCTGTCCGACGAGGAGCGCGCCCGCGGGGTCGTCTGCGCCTCTGCCGGGAACCACGCCCAGGGCGTCGCCCTCGCCGCGAAGCTCCAGGGGGTGCGCGCCACCGTCTTCATGCCCGAGCAGGCACCGCTGCCGAAGGTCGAGGCGACGAGCGCGTACGGGGCGGAGGTCCGGCTCGCCGAGGGGACGTTCGACGACGCGCTCGACGCGGCGAAGGACTTCGCCGCCGCAAAGGACAGGGTCCTCGTCCATCCCTTCGACCACCCGGACATCATCGCGGGACAGGGGACGCTCGGTCTGGAGATCCTCGAGGAGGTCCCTGAGCTCGCGACGGTGGTCGTCCCGGTCGGGGGTGGCGGCCTCTGCTCCGGCATCGCGGTCGCCCTGAAGGCGCAGCGGCCCGACGTCCGGGTCGTCGGCGTGCAGGCGAAGGGTTGCGCGGCCTTTCCCGCCTCGCTGGAGGCGGGCGCGGTCGTCCCGGCGACGAGCGCCGTGACCATCGCCGACGGGATCGCGGTGAAGGAGCCCGGCGAGCTCACCCTCGCCCACTTCCGCGCGCTCGTCGACGAGGTCGTGGAGGTCGGCGACGAGACCATCGCCCGCGCCGTCGTCCTCCTGCTCGAGCGGGCGAAGCTCGTCGTCGAGCCCGCCGGCGCCGCCGGGGTGGCCGCGGTCCTCGCGGGGGCCACCGGGCTGCGGCCGCCGGTCGTCGCCGTCCTCTCCGGCGGCAACATCGACCCGCTCGTCCTCCAGCACCTCGTGACGTCCGGCCTCACCGCCGAGGGGCGGTTCATCACGATCCGGACCACGGTGCCGGACCAGCCCGGCGAGCTCCACGCGCTCCTCGGCCTCGTGGCGGGGGAGCGGGCGAACATCGTGAGCGTGGAACACCACCGCCTCCGGCGCCGCCTGCGGCTCGAGGAGGTCGAGGTCGTCCTCGAGCTCGAGACGCGCGGACCCGACCACATCACCCAGATCCTCGCCCGACTCGACGAGACCGGTTACCCCGTCGACGTCCTCTGAGCCGTCTGAGCTGGCCGACCCCGCTCGACCAGCGAGGGATGGAGCAGGAAGAGTCCGGGGTCGCGGCGAATCCTCACCGTGACAGTCGGCCCCTTCCGGAGGTCCCAACGATGCGATCCCGGCTCCTCTCCCTGGCCATCACGGCCGGTCTCGTCCTCGCCCTCGTCCCGGGGGCGGCGAGCGCCGACCACAAGCCGAGCCACGCCCCGCCCGGCCAGGCGAAGAAGGGCGCCAGCCAGCTGCGGCCGACCGACTACACGAAGGTGAAGGGGCTGTCGCAGCCGCGGTTCCCCGAGACGGTGCGCGAGGCGTTCGAAGTCCCGACCTTCGACGGCGAGTACATCTACGTCGAGGTCGAGCGCCCCGACCCGGCGACGTACGGCGACCTCCGGCTGCCGGTCATCGCGGAGATCTCCCCCTACCACGGCACGCTCGCCGACCGGAAAGGGATCCGCATCTTCCCCGACCCACAGGACGCGGAGGGCAACCGCCTCGGCCTCACCGGCTACTTCGCCCCACGCGGCTACGCGGTCGCGATGGTCGACCTGCGCGGCACCGGCCGCTCCGGCGGCTGCCTCGACCACCTCGGCCAGGCCGACGCGAAGGACATGAAGGCGGTCGTCGAGTGGCTCGCCCATCCCGACCGCGCGTGGTCGCAAGGGGAGTGGAACCGCGTCGGGCTGACCGGCCACTCCTACGTCGGCTCCACCCCGTCGATCGCCGCGGCGCAGCGCCCGCGCGGGCTCGTCACCATCGCGCCGAGCGCCGGCCTCGCCTCCATGTACGACCACCAGTACCAGTACGGCGTCCCGTACTACCTCCAGTGGGCAGGCCCGCAGTGGGCGTACGAGGAGCTCGCGATGGGCGCGGACATGCCGCCCGGACCGCCCGACCCGTATGCGGGCTACGAATGGGGCGACAGCTGGGACCAGGGCGGCCCCCGGAACCCCGACGACTTCGGCTGTGGTTGGCAGAACTCCGCCTTCACCGCCGGACACGGCCAGGTCACCGGCGAGTACCAGGCCTGGCACGCCCAGCGCGACTGGCGGGCCGGTGCCACCGCCGCACCGATCCCGATCTTCATGATCCACGGCGTCAACGACAACGCCGCGCGCATCCCCGCCGCCGAGTGGTTCTTCGGCAATCGCTTCGACCGGTCGGGCGACAAGGTGTGGCTCGGTCAGCACGACCACGGATCCGCCGGGTTCACCCGCTGCGATGAGGCCGACCCCGACGTCGGGCACGTGAACTGCCGGTTCGAGCAGTGGCAGTTCGCCCTCCACGCCTGGTTCGACCGCCACCTCCAGCAGCGCAAGGTCGACACCGGCCCGCCGGTCGAGGTCTTCCTCAACGACGGCACCGTGCTGACCGCGAGCTCGTGGAGCGAGCCGGAGAGGTGGCTGCCGCTGCGCCCCGACGCCACCGACATGGGCGTCGGGACCGCGCAGCCGGAGGAGGACGCGAGCGCGTCGTTCACCGCGGTCGCGACCGGGCCGAGCTCCAGCGGCACGAGCCTCGAGTTCCGCTCCCACGCGCTCGACCGCGACCACCTCGTCGTCGGTCTCCCGGACCTCGACCTGAACGCCTCGGTGTCGACGTCGCAGGTGGTGAACCTCATCGCGGTCCTCGAGCGCGAGGACGTCGACGGCGAGCGCCACCCGATGACCTACTGCGCGATCCAGCCGCAGCTGCGCCACGGCATGTCGACCCCGGCCGCGGTCGTCCCCGGCCAGGAGATGGAGCTCGACCCGCAGTGCTTCACGATGGCGCACCGCATCCGCCAGGGTGAGCGGCTCGTGTTCAGCGTTCGGACGAGCAGCCCGCACCACTTCTCGGACTGGGGCAACGACGCCCAGATCACCCTCTACACGGGGCCGGGCAAGACGCAGCTCGCGGTTCCGGTCGTGCCCGACCCCGTGCTCCACGCCGACGTCCGCGAGCCCGCGGCCTGCGACGTCACCGGCGTCCAGGAGCCGATCGGGGCCGACGTCGTCGTGCCGGCCCCAGGCGTCGGCGTGCGCGTCGCGCCGGTAACCGCCGCCGCGTACGAGTTCGATGTGGAGGCCGGCAACGCGGCGACCTCGATCGTCGCCGAGCCGTCCCTGCCGGCCGACATCGACCTCTACCTCCAGAAGCAGGGCGAGGACGGCGAGTGGAGCGACGATCTGTCCTCCGGCGCCTCAGGCAGCCTGGAGACCGAGTCGCTGGTCCACCTCTGCCCCGAGGAGGGCCACTACCGGGTGCTCGTCCACAACTGGGCTGGGCCCCCGACCGACGTGCACCTCGAGATCACGTTCGGTGCGGCGGAGGAGTCGGGCGGCGAGGCGGCGACGGGCGAGGCGGCGGCTGACGCGACCCGGGCGACGCCCTCCTTCGCGGCCTCCTTCCGTACCCACGGCACCGTCGCGAGGTTCCTCGTCACCGGCTGACCGCCGAGCGGCGCGCCGAGGCTCGTCGCCACCAGCTGGATCGGCGACCTCTGCCAGGTCGTCCCCAAGCTGATCGAGGAGATCAAGCAGGGCAAGGGCGACTGGCGCTCCCCAGGAGCCTTGTGCCCGACTCCGGCGCACGTCTGGCCGGTCCAGATCGCCCTGGCGGCGTTGCGGACCCGCCTGCGCAGCGCTGCGACGCGGCGCTCGCCGCGCCTTGCCGGTCGACGGTCTGGTCTCGCCCAGCCGCACACCACGTCGAGCACCAGACTCCTACCCGATGAGCTCGGCGACCTGGACGAGGACGTCGGTGAGCTCGTAGTCCTTCGGGGTGAAGACCGCGGCCACGCCGGCCTCGCGGAGCTTCTCGGCGTCGTCGCCCGGGATGATCCCTCCGGCCACCACGGGCACGTCGTGGCCCTCCGCCCGGAGCCCGTCCACGACCTCGGGCACGAGCCGGAGGTGGGCGCCCGACAGGACCGACAACCCGACGACGTGGACGTCCTCGTCCACCGCCGCCCGCACGATCTGGGCCGGGGTGAGCCGGATGCCCTCGTAGACGACCTCCATGCCGAGGTCGCGGGCGCGCACGGCGACCTGCTCGGCGCCGTTGCTGTGCCCGTCGAGGCCCGGCTTGCCGACCAGGATGCGGATCTTGCGCCCGATCCGCTCCTCGACGGCCGCGACCCGACCGCGGGCCTGCGACAGCCGCTCCGCGAGGGGGCCGGAGTCGCCCGCGGTGGTTCGCGCCGAGACGCCGGTCGGGGCGCGGTACTCGCCGAACACCTCGCGGAGGATCCCCGCCCACTCGCCGGTCGTGACCCCGGCGCGGGCCGCCTCGATCGAAGGGGGCACGAGGTTCTCGCCATCCTCAGCGGCCGCCCGGAGC
>JBOHEE010000152.1:0-3147 GCA_050700895.1 Nitriliruptorales bacterium
CAGACGAAGTTTCGCAAATTGCGACCTCCTGTTGGCGGGTCGCACCCGCACTCGAGTGACGCATCCCATGATGCGACGCCAACCCGTGGCCAATGGTGGGCGGGTGGCACCCCGCCGCCACCTTCGCGGCGACGCGCAGCGCGGAGGATCGTGCGCCTAGCCGACGCTCGCGAACCGTGGTTCTGGGCGGGGTGTCGGCGCCTCCTCGAGCGGCGAATCATCCCTGTAGTGCGACGTCCGCCCTGGTCCACCGCCTGCCGTCGAAGGCAGTGACCGATACCGAGCGGACCCGGAACTCGAGCCCGTGGAGTGGCCCGGTTGGCAGGCTGCCGGCGGCCTGTCGGGCCAGGCCACTGGTTCGAGGGTGAACCAGGGTGATGTGCGGGGCGATGTCTTCCTGCGCCCGAGCGTCGGTGTGCATGATCCGTTCGCGCAGTGCCTGCCAGCCACCGTCGACGTCCTCAAGGCAAAGCCCAACCCAGCCGTCGGTAGCGTCGGGGCCGGCCAACGGTCCGACCCGCAACTCGAATGGTCCAACCTGTCGGGCCGCCCTAGCAACTCGGGTCTGCATGTCCGCGACTCCGTGAACCTGGTGCGGGTAGGCCACAGTGACGTGGGGCGCGATCTGGGCTGCCATCGCGGGGTCCCACTGCACCCGCCACTGGTCGATCGTCGCGGCCAGCTCGCTCGGGAGGAACACCGTGGAATGCGGGAACGAGAGGATGCCGGGACGTGCGCAACGCAGACCCGCGGCGACAACGCGACGCACCAACCCGCCATCGCGGTCACGGTTCTCGTCGAACAGGTCCAGGTCGTGCTCACCGACCCAACGAGACTCCGAGTGCTCGTCGCCACGAAGCCGCGGCCCGGTGCGGTGATCCTCGACGTTGACCACGAAGTCGAACTCGCGGTGCGAGCGCGTCCGGGTGCCCTCGTGGGCATCCCAGTCGCCGACGTACAGCAGTAACGGATCACCGACGATCGTCCAGCCGGTCTCCTCGACGACCTCACGTCGCAAGGCTTCAAGTAGCGTCTCGCCGGACTCGACGTGCCCCCCGACCAGATCCCACAGGCCAGGCAGCATCTTGCTGGTCGCCGATCGACGCAGTGTGAGCACGCGCCCGTGGTCGTTCAAGATGACGGCGCCCACGACGACGTCGCGACCCTCCACTTCCGCGGCTGCCGGATGTCCCAGGACCACGTCCAGTCGGAGCCCATCATCCACCCGGCCGTACTCCTCCGCTTGAGATGACACTGCAGGGCTCAACCCTACGTACGACTGCCAGGACCTGGGTGTCCGGCGTATCCGTCGCGAGAATTGTGGGCACCCCAGGCACGCCACCAACCCGCTCGCAGGGGACTGCCGAGCGGTGTGATGAACCGGTGACGAGACGTTGCGTCCGGTGGACCCTTCAGGCCTCGACTCCGAAGACCCGGACGAGGGCGGCCCACAGGTACTCCCTGAAGGCGTCCCACTCCGTTGATGGGTCGTGTTCTTCGCGTGCGGCCTCGATCGCGTGGAGGTAACCCTCGCGGTAGATCTCGGGTAGGTCGTCGACGCCGATACCAGTGGTGTCTTCCATCCTCGCCTCCTGCGTTGGCGATGTTGTAGCCGGTCGTGGATCCCCTGGCCTGCGACCGCACGCGTCGGCTGTGGATACGGCTACGCCCTCCTGGTTTGCCCCTCACCCAGGCGCCGTCGAGCAGCACCCACGGTAGGTGGAGCGGAGCGGGGTCGAACAGGCTGCGGGGACCGAGGGCGCGACCAAGTGCCCGGTAGTTGCTCTGATCGACCCGGGGCAGGAACCCATGTCCGAGATCGAGGTTTGTTATGACGCAAGCCAGACTTTACACCGACAGATATGCGACGTATGTTAGACGAGTAAGTGTCGAATCACAAGCATGTGACTGGAGGGCTACGTGACGACCGTGGCGACGTTGCTCGAGGACATGCTGCACTCGGAGATCGTCGATGTCCCGGATGTGGCCCGGGTGTTGGGCACGACGCCGCGGTCGGTGTCGCGGTGGGCAGCAGAAGGGTCGTTGCCGCGGCGTGACAACGAGGAACGGCTGCTCGAGCTCAAGGCGGTCGTCGATGCGTTGCGGCAGGTCATGCGTGAAGAGGCTGCGCGCCTGTGGTTTCGCAGCCCGGTGCCGGCGCTGGACTACCGCAAGCCGATCGACCTCATCGAGCAAGGCGAGTACCGAACGGTGATCGGTGCGATCCTGTCGATCGGTGAGGGTGTCACCCCTTGACGGCCCAGGACCGGTCGAAGCTGGGGACCGCCCCCCGGAGCCGCCTGGCCACGACAGCTGTGCGGCACGTCTCGCCCAAGTACGACCCGCGCAGCGGGGAGGGGGCCCGCATCAACGGTGGGCGGTTCAACCCGCCCGGCAGCTTCCCGGCGCTGTACCTGTGCCGTCGCGGAACTGACACGGCTGGGTATGCGCCACGTCGTTGGCGTCGACGGCCTGCTCCCGCGCGCCCTCTACGAGTACCAGCTCGAGTTGTACCGGGTGCTCGACCTGACCGACGAGGGGATCCGTGACTACGTGGGCGTGTCCGTGTCCGACCTCACGGAGGATTGGAGCCTGTGCCAGGCCGTCGGGACCGAGGCCCACGCGGCTGGCGACCAGGCCATCCGCGCCTACTCCGCCACCGGCGTCGACACCGTGCTGGTCGTGTTCCCGGAGCTCGTCGGGTCGGGGCTGATAGAGGTCCGACTCATCGAGCGATGGGAGACTCCGGGCGACCTGTGAGGGGCCGAGCACGGTACGTAGCCGACCTGAGGGGCAGCCTGCGCCCGGGACCGGGTGGGCCCCGTTCCCTGCATGAACTTGCAGCATCCATACATCATCGGTGCCGCCAAATGGCCGCCACGATGGCCGCCAAGAATCTTGAGAGGGGCGCGGACGCGGTGGGACGTCGACGGACGACACCGAGTGTTTCCGCAGGTCAGGGCACGATTGCGGATTTCGACGGACGGCGAGCGACGCGTCGGGTCGGGCTCATAACCCGGAGGTCGCAGGTTCAAATCCTGCCCCCCGCTACTACAGGAACAGGAACCGCCCTACGGGGCGGTTTCTGCTTTTCCTGAGTGCCGAATGAGCGCCGAGATCGGTGGCGGCGACCGCCGACGAAGACTT
>JBOHEE010000153.1:0-5110 GCA_050700895.1 Nitriliruptorales bacterium
CCAAGGAGAGACTTGGAGAGGCCGCTCGACCTCTTGAGTCCCCCGAACCCCCTCTCAGCCCACGGGAGCGAGGACCGGCTCGTGGGTGAGCACGACCGCCTCCCGGCCGCCGGCCTTCAGCCCGGTCGCGCGCCCGATCGCCTCCGACCCGACCAGCGCCACGGGCCCCGTCGCGGGGAGGTCGTCGTCGTCGCCGACGAGCTCGAACCCGGCCGGCACGTCCTCGACCACCTCGACCGCGTCCATACCCGGCACCCAGTGCTCGAGCGCGACCACCCGACGTGCCGCGATCGCGCGGGCGACGAGGTCGTCGGGTAGCTCGGCGTTCGCCCGCGCGAGGGTGGTGCGCTGGGCGGCGACCGCGACGGGTCGCCCCGCAGAGAGGTCGCAGACCTCCTTCGCGCGCGCCGAGAGCTCCTCGGTGCCGATCTGGCGCGCCTTGGCGACGATCTCCTGCTTCTCCCATCCGGCCAGCGGCCGCAGGACGAGCCGCGAGCAGACGCGGTCGATCTCGGCGAGGTGGCGGAGGGTCTGGCTCGACACCTGCGCGATCGCCTCGCCGGTGACCAGCGCCGGGATGTCGTACTCGTCCGCGAGGCCGTCGGCCGCTCGCATCATGAGCTGCTTCAGGACGACCTGCCGCAGCCGCGGCGGGACGGACTCGCGGAGGGCGTCCTCGACCTCGTCGAAGTCGACGATCCAGACGAGCGGGCTCGTCCCCGCCCCCCAGCGGCGCCAGAGCTCTCGGGCGACGGCGGTGGCGTGGTCGGTCTGGGCGCAGTCCAGACGGACGTGGAGGAAGTCGATCGGGCAGCCGCGGCGCATGACCGACCAGGCCGCGACCGGCGAGTCGAAGCCACCGGAGAGCATCGCGAGACAGCCGTCCTGGGTTCCGAGCGGAAGCCCGTCGGGTCCGTTCCACGCCTCCTCGACGAGCCAGGCGCGGTCGTCGAGGACGACGACCTGGACCTCGACCTCGGGGTCGTCGAGGTGCACGCCGGCCGAGCGCTCGAGGAGCCGCGATCCGATCTCGCGGTTCGCGTCCGTCGACTGCCACGGGTGCTGACCGTGGCGGCGCGTGCGGACGGCGAAGGTTCGCCCCGCGACCCGGTCGGCCGCGCGGGCGGCGACCGTGTCGGCGAGCGCTTCCAGCGGGGCGACGGGAGTGACCGGCCGGGCGAGCTCGACACGGTGGACGCCGAAGGTGCGTGCCGCGACCTCGGCCGCCCCCACCGGGTCGTCCGCGGCCACGACGAGTCGACCGACGTCGAGCCGGTCGATCTCGACGTCCGCCGGCAGCGACGCTCGCAGGTTGTCCGCGAGCACCTCACGGAAGCGCTCCCGCGTGCGGGGCGCCTTCACGTAGACCTCGCTGCCGAGGGTCACGAGGAGCACGTCGTTGGTCGTGCGCATGCTTCTCCCGGGGGTTGGAGGGGGGACGCGACGCACAACGTCGCAGGGGCCCCGCGGATTCCCCTCCATGGTCCCATACGGCCGCCCCCTCGGCCACCCGCGGACGCGTGTCGGTCGTAGCGTCTCGGTTGACAGGGAGGTCGCCGATGCGGTCCGAGCAGCTGACGGTCGACGGGATCACGACGCGTTGGGAGGAGGCGGGGGAGGGGGTGGCCGCGGTCCTCGTCCACGGCATCCCGGCCAGCCCATCCCTGTGGCGCCACGTCGTCCCGCTCGTCGAGGGGGCGCGCTGTCTCGCCCTCGAGATGGTCGGCTACGGCGCCAGCATCCCCCTGGGTCGTGACCGCGACATCTCCCTCGGCCGGCAGGCCGACCACCTCGTCGCGTGGCTCGACGCGCTCGAGCTCGGGCGTGTTGTGCTCGTCGGCCACGACCTCGGCGGGGGCGTCGCCCACATCGCCGCCGTCCGCCACCCCGAGCGCTGCGCCGGTCTCGTCCTCACGAACTCCGTCGGCTACGACTCGTGGCCGATCCCGATGGTCAAGGCACTGCGCGCCGGCGATGCCGTGGTCTCGCGGCTGCCAGCCGCGGCACTGGCTCCGGGCATCGCCCTTCTCATGGCGCGCGGCCACGACGACCTGCGCGTGGCGAGGGATTCCTTCCCGGTCCACTGGCGCCACTACCGCCGGCACGGCGGCGGGGCGGCACTCGCCCGACAGGTCGCCTCCCTCGACGTGGACGACACGCTCGCGGTGGCCGACCAGGTCCGTGGACTCGACGTGCCCGCCCGGGTCGTGTGGGGCGCGGCCGACCCCTTCCAGAAGGTCCGCTACGGGCAGCGTTTCGCGGACGACCTCCGCACCGACCTGCGGCGCATCCGCGGCGGCAGGCACTTCGTGCCCGAGGACCACCCGGACGAGATCGCCGCCGCGATCATCGAGGTCGCGAAGGAGGCCGACCTCTCCGGCTGACGGGGCGCACGTCGACGCGCTCCTCCGGTCGCGCGCTGGACGCATGCCGACGGCGAGGATGTGGGACGCGATCCGGAACGCTCCTCCGGTCGCGCGCTGGACGCATGGACGGGTTGCCGTAACCTACGGTCGCGTAGGTTACGCTCGCGTAGGTTCACCGATCCCGGCTCGACCCGAAGGAGTTGCTCTATGCCGACGACCGTTCGCCCCGACACCCGCCCCGCCCGCGACCGCGATCACGGCGCCCAGCCCGACGCCGTCCTCCCGCCCGACGCGGAGGAGATCATGGATCGGGCGCTCGCCGAGGAGGGTCCACCAGAGGTCCAGGGCACGCGCAAGGTCACCGCGGCCGAGGTCCGCTTCCAGCGCCGTATGGCGGTCCTCTTCACGGTCGGCCCGCTCGCGGGCGTGATCCTCGCGATGGCACTCCTCTGGGGCAACGGGATCAGCAGACTCGACTTCGGGCTGTTCCTCGGCTTCTACCTCTTCACCGTGCTCGGTGTGACCGTCGGCTACCACCGGCTCTTCACCCACCGCAGCTTCGAGGTCCCGACCCCGGTCCGGGCCGTCATGGCGGTCGCCGGGTCGATGGCGGTGGAGGGAGCGGTGATCGACTGGGTCGCCACCCACCGGCGTCACCACGCGTACGCCGACGAGTACGGCGACCCGCACTCGCCGCACCTCGTCGAGGAGACCGGCCTCCGCGGCGTCCTGCGCGGGATGTGGCACGCCCACATGGGGTGGATGTTCACCCCCCAGGACACGGTGACGTCCCGCTGGGCGCCGGACCTCGAGAGCGAGCCGGTGATCGTCCGGATCAACGGCTGGTTCCCCCGGCTCACCCTCCTGACCTTCTTCGCCCCGCCGGTGATCGCGTTGGCGCTGACCGGTTCGCTCTGGGCGGCCTTCACCGGGTTCGTCTGGGGCAGCCTCGTCCGCATCTTCCTCCTCCACCATGTGACCTGGAGCATCAACTCGATCTGCCATTTCTTCGGTGGGCAGCCCTTCGAGAGCCGCGACGAGTCGACCAACAACTGGCCGCTGTCGCTGCTGTCGATGGGCGAGTCGTGGCACAACAACCACCACGCCTTCCCGACGTCGGCCCGGCACGGACTGCTGCGCTGGCAGTTCGACCCGTCGTGGCGGGTGATCCGCACCCTCGAGGTGCTCCGGGTCGCGCGGAACGTGCGCCTCCCGGGCCTCGCGCTGATCGAGAAGAAGTGGGCCGGCGCGCCGAAGCGGCTCGCCCGATCGCTGCGGCGGTGACCGAGCGGGTCCGCATGACCGGCAAGGAGCGGCGCGAGCAGCTCATCGGCATCGGCCGGCAGGTGTTCGCCGAGCGCGGCTTCGAGGCCGCGTCGGTCGAGGAGATCGCCCAGCGGGCCGGCGTCTCCAAGCCGGTCGTCTACGAGCACTTCGGCGGCAAGGAGGGCATCTACGCGGTCGTCGTCGACCGCGAGACGTCGGCGCTCCTCCAGCGCATCGTCGTGGCCCTCGAGGCGGCCGAGCACCCGCGCGAGGCGGTCGAGGTCGCCGCGGAGGCGTTCCTGGGCTACATCGAGGAGGAGCGCGACGGCTTCCGGATCCTCGTCCGTGACGCCCCGGTCGGGTCCTCGACGGGGACGCTCACGAGCGTCATCGGCGACGTCGCGGCGAGCGCCGAGAGCATCCTCGCGGACCAGTTCGCCGGGCGCGGCTACGACCCCGGCCTCGCCCCGCTCTACGCCCAGGCGCTCGTCGGCATGGTCGCGTTCGTGGGGCAGTGGTGGCTAGGCGCGGGCGAGCCCGACCGGGCCGCCGTGAAGGCGCATGTGGTCAACCTCGCCTGGAACGGCCTGAAAGCCCTCGACCCCGAACCCTCCTGACCCCGACCCCTCCTGACCCCGACCCCTCCTGACCCCGAACCCTCCTGACCCCGAGTTGTGTGAGCAACCAGTTCCGAGGGGTGGAACTGAAGGCTCACACAACGGGGGTTCCCGGGCGCCGCCGGGGCGCGCGTCGGGCGTCAGAGGTGGGTGGCGCGGAGGAGGGTGTCGATGGCGACGGCGGTGCCGTCCTCGGTCTCGACGGGGCGATCGACGCGGCCCGCCTTCAGGATGTCGAGACCGTCCAACTCCGCGGCCATGTCCGGCGTCAAGAGGATCTCGGGGTACGGGGGCCCGCCGTAGCCGTGCTCGATGTTCTCGCGGTCGTGGCCGACGACGAGCACGGTGCCGCCTCCGACGACCCATCCGGCGAGACGGGCGAAGAGATCCCGCCGCTGGGTCGGCGGAAGGTGGAGGTAGAGGACCGCCACGAGGTCGAAGGCGGCCGGATCGTCCGGTGCCCAGGCCGTGACGTCGGCCCGAACCCAGTCGACGTCGGCCGACCGCGCCGCGGCGAGCCGCCGGGCCTTGTCGATTGCGACCTGCGAGAAGTCCACCGCGGTGACCTCCCAGCCGCGCTCGGCAAGCCAGATCGCATTGCGTCCCTCGCCGCAGGCGAGGTCGAGCGCGCGCCCCGGCGCGAGGTCGCCGACCTCCTCGACGAGGAAGCGGTTCGGCTCGACGCTCCAGACGAGCTCGTGCTCCCGGTACCGAAGGTCCCAGTCGCTTGCGTCCACGGGCACATCCTCCCACCGGGAAGACGAACAGTTGGACACGAGTTGAAACTTGTGAAATAATTCACTAGGTTTGGGAGTAGGAGGAGGAGGAGGAGGAGGAGGAGGAGGAGGAGGAGGAGGAGGA
>JBOHEE010000154.1:0-2542 GCA_050700895.1 Nitriliruptorales bacterium
CGTTCGGCTCAAGCTCGTGCGGCTCGAGCTCGTCCTCGTCAGGCTCGTCCTCGTCCGGCTCAAGCTCGTGCGGCTCGAGCTCGTCCTCGTCAGGCTCGTCCTCGTCCGGCTCGAGCTCGTCCTCGTCCGGATCGAGCTCCGTGAGCTCCTGCTCGTCCTTCTCCGCCACGTGTGGTCCCTCGCTCCGTTGCGGTTGGATCGGCGGTCGTGCGCTTCGATGGTGTCGTGGAAGGCGGGTTCCTACCACCCGGCCGTCGCCACCGCAACGCGGCCTCCGAGACGCCGCTTCCCCTCGTCCCGGGTGGACTGTGCGGCCAGATGCGGTCTTCTCGCCCCCTCCGAACGCCGAAGGCCCCGGGGGGGTTCCCCAGGGCCTCCGGAACGATTGGGCGGCGCTGCGCCGTTGGGTCCGCCGTCACCGGGTGGCGGGAGCCCGGCACGCGTTTTCTACTGAGCACGGTCGCCGTCCGCGGCTCCGCATCCGCCCCGGCGGAGGGACGCTCGGTCCGCCTGGCGCCGCGCCTCGCCTGGTGCGACACCGGCGAGCTTCCGCCCCGGAACCTGTCCGGGGTCGCGCCCCGGAAAGCGTCCGCCCCCTCGCGTCGGGGGGATGTGTGAGCCGTCCCGGAGCATCACCAGTGGAGGTGCGAGCGTCAAGGTCCGGGCCGGACATCGGGGCCCTCTGTGCGTCGAGCGGACACCCCATTGACTCGAGCGCCCGCGCGCCCGCGGCGCGTCACGGCCGGGGGGTCGCGTCCCAGGACGGCAGCCCGGCCGCGGTCCCGTGGGTGACCCGCCCCTTGACGACCGTCAACACACAGCGTGCGGCGGTCGGGTCGTCGGCGGAGAACGGATCGCCCTCCCACACCGCGAGATCGGCCCGCATCCCAGCTCGCACGACGCCCGTGTAGCCGTCCTGGCGCGCGGCATAGCGACCGCCGAGACAGGTGGCGCTCACCGCCTCGAGGCGTGAGAGCTGGTGTTCGGGGGCGCGCTGCTCCGCGGCGACCACCCCCGCCCACGGCGCCATCGGGGTCACGTCCGAGTCGGAGCCGAACGCGAGCGCGACCCCGCGGTCCGCCAGCGCCCGGAACGGATTCATCATGGCGGCCCGCGCCGGTCCGAGGCGGGTCTCGTACATCCCGCCGGGCCCACCCCAGACGGCGTCGAACGCGGGCTGGACGCTGCAGACGAGTCCGAGGTCGGCGACGTCGTCGAGGAGCTCCGTCGGCAGGAGCTCGGCGTGCTCGAGACGGTGCCGCAGGCGCCCCACCGACCCCTCGAGGTACTCGGGGGCCTCGCTGTCGATCCGCCGCCAGAGCCGCACCGCCTGGCGGATCGCCGCGTCGCCGATCGCGTGTACCGCCACCTGGATGCCGGCGTGGGTGGCCTCGCGGAAGAACGCGAGCAGCTCCTCGTCGTCGTAGTAGAGGTAACCGCTGCCGTCGTGGTCGTCGTAGGGCTCGCTCAGGGCTGCGGTACGCGATCCGAGCGACCCGTCGAGGGAGAGGTCACCGCCGACCTGGCGGAGGTTGCGCTCTGCGACGAACGCGAGGTCGGTGTCACCCCAGTAGGCGCGGACCTCCACCGGCCAACGGCTGTCGAGCCACGCGTCGAAGTCCTCGGCGCCGACGACGTTCGGGCCTCCCATCTCGTGGACCGAGGTGAGGCCGACGGCGGCCGCCCGGGAGGCTGCGGTCTCGCGTGCGGCATCGAGCTCCTCCTGCGACATCGAGCCCAGCGTCCACCGCCGGACCACATGGTGCGCGTCCCGCTTCAGCACCGCGGTCGGCGATCCGGATGCATCCCGCTCGACCCCGTCGGCGCGGGCGAGCGGCGCTGCGGTGAGGGTCTCGCGGTCGACGAGGCAGGAGTGTCCGTCGACGCGGCTCAGGTAGACCGCATGCCCCGGGGCCGCTTCGGCGAGCTCGTCCGGTCCCGGCAGCGCGTCGGGGAAACCGTGGTCGTCCCAGCCGCGCCCCCACACGACCCGGCCGGGGTGGGTGGCCGCGCGGGCACGGACCGCCTCGAGGAGTTCCCGGCCGCTGCGCACGCCCGAGAGGTCGAGGCCCAGCAGCCCGAGCCCGGTCGGCGTCAAGTGGACGTGCGAGTCCACGAAGCCGGGGCCGACCGTGCAGCCCGCAAGCTCGACCCGCTCGGCGTGCGGGGGGGCCTCGCCGGGATCGTCGCCGACCCACACCACCTTCTTGCCGCGTACGAGCACCGCCTTGGCCGCCGTGCGGCCCCGACCGAGGGTCACGACGCGGTCGGCGACGAGCAGGGTCCCGCGTGCGGAGCGCTCCTCGTCGGCCCTCGACGACCGCGCCGCGGACAGTCTGCTCATGCGCCCGAACCGACGAGCATCGCCGGCAGGACGATCGTGGCCGCCCCGAGGACTGCCGCGGCGACGACGAGCCGACGCCCCAGCGGCTGGGAGCGGAAGCTCGCCCGGACGGCGGCCGTGACCGCCCACAGCGCGCCGAGCGCGGCCCCGGCGAGCAGTCCGAGGACGAAGAAGCGCAACCCGGCCGCTCCCGAGCCA
>JBOHEE010000155.1:0-11247 GCA_050700895.1 Nitriliruptorales bacterium
ACCTTGCGGCGGCCGCCGCGGCGGCGGAGGCCGACGCCGAGTCGGCGGCGGCCGCGGGCCTCATCCAGGGCATCGACGAGGACGACACCGACGACGAGGAGGAGCCCGAGGTTCCGCAGGCGGTAGAGCCCCAGGCGCCGGAAGCAGTCGCGCGCGAGGCGCCGCAGGCCGTCGCGCCCGGGGCGTCACCGGAGCCAGCGCCCACGGCGGTACCCGAGGAGCCGGCAGCTCAGGAGACGCCAGAGACGAGCGACGGCGAGTTCGTCCAGGTGGTGGCGCCCACTGACGTGGCCACCGCGGACCGCCGCTTCGACGAGTGGCTCGCCGCACGTGGCCTGCGCCGCGACAGCCTCGACGAGCGCGACGTCATCGTGGACACGAGCGAGGCTTTCGGCGAGCCCGTGCGCCGCTACCGGGTCCACCCCCGCCACATCTGAGGTGGTACATCCCGCAGATCCCGCGGCATTCGAGCGCGCCTGCATCCCGGATGGCTGCGTTGCTCGTCGGGCCCACAGCGCTGCTATGGACGCCTCCTCCCGCCTTGCCCTCCGGGCGCTTGCGCGCTCTCGGTGCTCGCGCTACCTGCGGGACGCACCACCAGCTCACGATCCGAGGGATCGGGCCACGATCTCGTGCATGATGTTGAGCGGCACGGCACCGTTGCCCAATACGACGTCGTGGAACTCCCGGATGTCGAAGTGCTCGCCGAGTCGCTGCTCGGTCTCGTCGCGCAGCCGTCGGATCTCCCGCTGGCCGATCTTGTAGGCGAGCGCCTGCCCGCCCCGGCCGATGTAGCGGTCGACCTCGTTCTCGATGTTGTTCTCCGCCTGCGGCGAGTTCTCGCGCAGGTAGTCGACCGCGCGCTGCCGGGACCACCCGAGGGCGTGCATGCCGGTGTCGACGACGAGCCGGCAGGCCCGCCACGAGTCGAAGGAGAGCATCCCGAGCCGCTCGAGGTCGCCCGAGTAGAGGCCCATCTCGTCCGAGAGGCGCTCGGTGTAGAGGGCCCAGCCCTCCTGGAAGGCCGTGACCCGCGCGAAGCGGCGGAAGTCCGGGACGTCGGTGAGCTCCTGCGCGATCGCGATCTGGGTGTGGTGGCCGGGCACGGCCTCGTGGAAGGCGAGGGCCTCCGACTCGAAGCGGGTGCGGGTCTCGGGCGCCCAGGTGTTCACGTAGTAGCGGCCGGGCCGGGAGCCGTCGCCGGCCGGTGGCCCGTAGTAGGCGATCGTCGTGTGCTCGACCTCGTACGGCGCCATCTCGCGGACCTCGCAGGGGGTCGAGGGGAGGCGTCCGAACCATCCGGGAACGGACTCCTCCGCACGTCGCAGTGCCCGTTCGGCGTGGGCGAACACCTCCTCGCTGGTCGTGAAGCGGAGCGCCTCGTCGTTCCGCAGCCGGTCGAAGATCGCGTCGAGGTCCGCGGTCCCCAGCACGCCAGCGGCGAGCTCGCGGTACTCGTCCCTCAAGGCCGCGACCGCCTCGAGCCCGATGTCGTGGATCTCACGCGCGCTGAGGGCGGTCGTCGTGTGCCGCCGGACCGCGCTCGCGTAGACCTCCTCGCCGTCGGGGAGCCACACGAGGCCACAGCGCTCGGAGGGACGCGCGTGCGGTGCCACCTCCCGTGCGAGCACCTCCCGGTAGCGCTGGAGCGCCGGCAGGACCGCCTCGGTCACGCCCGCGGCGAGCTGGTCGCGCCACGCGCTCGCCTCGGCGTCCGACCACGTCGCCGGCGTCTCCGGCGCCAGGAACGGCGACTCGTCGACCGCGAGGCCCAGGACCGCGTCGAGCTGGTCGAGCGCCTGTTCGACCGCGCGGCGGGTCGGGGTGCGATCGCGCGCCACCCCGGCGCGATGGCGCTCGGCGAGGTGGTCGAACCACGACGGCACCGCCCGGTAGCGCGCGACGAGGGCCTGCGCCTGCTCCGGGGTGTCGAGCGTCACCTTCTGCGTGAAGTCGAGGAGGTGGCGGACCTCGCCCCAGGTCGGGCTGACGTCGAACTCGACGAGGCGCGACGTCAGCTCCTCGATCAGCGCCTCGATGGAGAAGGCAAGGCACGCGAGCGTGACCCGGTCGTGGGGGTCGAGGCCGGCGTCCTCGATCTGCCGCGTCCTCCCCAGCAGGTCGCGCAGGTGCTCGAGGCGGTCCTCGTCACCGTCCTCGCTCGGGTCCGGGACCGCCTCGTCGCGATCGCGTTCCCCGATCAGGGTCGCCCCGACCGGGTCCGCGTCCAGGAGCGACTGCCAGTAGGCGTCGGCGATCGCGTCAAGCTCGGTGTCCACGGCGCCCCCTCGGAGCCGACCGTGGAAGCTAGTACTGCGACGTCAGACGGCGACGCGCGTGGCTACGCGACCGCTTCGGTGTCGGCTGATCCGGGCTCGGCCAGGTAGCGGCCCCAGCCCGGGAGCAGCGATTCGAGGAGCTTGGGGTCCAGGCCCTCAGCTACGGGGCGCAGGGCGACACCGCGTCGCCTGGAGTGGAGGTCGCCATGCCCGTCCAGCGCGCGAAGGTCGGCGTTCAGGGTCTGCCAGCCGGGATGGGAGCCGGGGAGACCGGTCGCCAACCGGAAACGAATACCACTCATGTGATTCTCTTCGGACGCCGAGGCGGTCGACTTGAGCGACGGGCCCCGGTCAGACGGCCTCGGCGGTGGCGAGCTGGGTGCGGGCGAGCTCCGCGTAGAGGCCGCCCCGGGCGACGAGCTCCACGTGGGTTCCGCGCGCGACGATGCGGCCCTGGTCGACGACGACGATCTGGTCCGCGTCCACGACGGTCGACAGACGGTGGGCGATGACGATGCTCGTCCGGTCGCGCAGGATCTCCTTCAGCGCGATCTGTACGAGTCGCTCGGACTCCGAGTCGAGGTGGGCGGTGGCCTCGTCGAGGACGACGACCGCAGGGTCCTTCAGCATGACGCGGGCGATCGCGACGCGCTGCTTCTCGCCGCCGGAGAGGCGGTAGCCGCGCTCGCCGACGATCGTGTCGTAGCCGTCGGGGAGCCGTGCGATCGTGTCGCGGATCCGGGCCGCGCGGCAGGCCCCCACGAGCTCCTCGTCGGTCGCGTCCGGCTTCGCGTAGCGGAGGTTGGCCGCGATGGAGTCGTGGAAGAGGTGGGGATCCTGGGTGACGACCCCGACCGCGGCGTTCACCGACGACAGCGTCAGCTCGCGGACGTCGTGCCCGTCGAGGAGGAGCCGCCCGCTCGTCACGTGGTGGATGCGGGGAACGAGCATCGCGATCGTCGTCTTGCCGGCGCCGGACGGGCCGACGAGCGCCACCATCTCGCCGGGCTTCGCCTCGAACGAGATCCGCTCGAGGATGAGGCCGCTCTCCTCGTCGCCGTGCTCCGAGCGCGGGCCCTCGAGGCTCTCGAGTGTCGAACCGACCGCGGCCGGGTAGCGGAAGGTGACGTCGTCGAAGACGACGTGGCCACGGGCGCGCTCCAGCTCCACTGCCCCGTCCGCGTCCGCGACGGCGTGCGGCAGGTCGAGGACCTCGAAGACGCGCTCGAACGAGACCAGGGCGGTGAGGAGGTCGACGCGGGTGTTGCTGAGCTCGGTGAGGGGGCGATAGATCTGGGTCACGTAGAGGCCGAGCGCGACGACCGTTCCGACGTCACCGCCCGTGGCGATGACCGTCCGGCCGCCGACGAAGTAGACGAGCGCCGTCGCCACGGTCGCGATGAGGCCGAGCGAGATGAACAGCCCCCGACCGTACATCGCGGTCCGCACGCCGATCCCTGCGACGCGCCCGACCCGGTCGCCGAAGCGCGCGCTCTCGTCCGCGGGGCGGCCGAACAGCTTCGTGAGCAGCGCCCCCGACACGTTGAACCGCTCGGTCATGAGCGAGTTCATCTCCGCGTTCAACTGCATGTGCTCACGGGTGAGCCGCTGGAGGCGCGTCCCGACCCAGCGCGCCGGGACGACGAACAGCGGCAGCAGGCCGAGCGCGAGCAGCGTGATCTGCCAGGAGAGCACGGCCATCACCGCGACCGTCATCCCGACGCCGATGACGTTCTGGACGATGCTACCGAGCGTGCCGGTCAGGGCGCGCTGCGCTCCGACGACGTCGTTGTTCAGCCGCGTGATGAGCGCGCCGGTCTGGGTCCGGGTGAAGAACGCGAGCGGCATGCGCTGGACGTGGTCGAAGAGCCGGTTGCGGAGGTCCGCGATGAAGCCCTCACCGATCGAGGCGGAGAGGTAGCGCTCGGCGAGACCGAGCCCGGCCACGACGAGGCCGACCGCGATCATCGCGACGAACAGCCAGGTGAGAAGGCCGACGTCCTCGCCCTCTATCCCCCGGTCGATGACCTCCCGGATGAGGAGCGGCGGGAGCAGCGTCACGAAGCTCGCGACGACCGTCAGCGCGAGGAATCCGGCCAGGCGCCGCCGGTAGGGACGGGCGAGGCTCCAGGCCCGCCTGACCGTCGCCAGGTCGATGCGCCCCGAGGTGTCGACCTCGGGGCCACGCGCTGCGTGCCAGTAGTGCGAGAAGGGTGGTGGCATGTCTCCGCATCCAACCACCCCGAGGTGCCGGGTGTTCCCACCTGCGCTGGCTAGGCTCGCTGCGATGAACGCGACTCAAGCAGCGAGAGCGGCAGTCGCCTGATGATGAACGCGACTCGAGTAGCGGAGGCGGTAGTCGCCTGATGCCCGAGGAGTTCTCCGCTGACGAGCGCGCGGCGCTCGCGCCCTACTTCACGAACCTCGACGACGACGTCTTCGCGCTCGTCAACCTCCCCGAGGTCGTCAAGGGCGCGCTCTTCGCCCGCTACTCGCGCTCGCCGAAGAGCATCCGCCGCCTGTTCCTCGACGAGTTCCTCACCGAGGTCGCCGAGCTCGGCGCCCAGAGCGACGTCCGCGAGGACCGCACCGGCGTCGAGCGGGCGGAGAAGCTCTACGAGCGCGTCTTCAGCGAGTACGGCGACGACTCCGTCGCCCAGCTCGGCGGCGCCCATGTCGCCGTCGAGAACGCCTCGAACCTGCTCACGAAGCAGCTCGAGTGGGGACGGCTCGCGGCCTACCTCGAGCAGTCCACGCGCTACATCGCCTACGACGACCGGCCCGGCGGGCGCTACCGCTACTTCCGCGACCCCGACGTCATGGCCGGTCCGCACGGCGATGCGTACGTCGCCACCCTCGACGCGATCTTCGACGCCTACGCCGAGCTCGTCCCGGTCGTGCTCGAATGGGTCCGCGAACGATTCCCGCAGGACGAGGCGACGAGCGACTTCGTGTGGCGGTCGGCGACGAAGGCGAAGGCGCTCGACCTCCTCCGCGGCCTGCTCCCGGCGGCGACGACGAGCAACGTCGGCATCTTCGGCTCGGGGCAGGCCTACGAGAACCTCCTCCTCCGGCTGAACGCAAGCGAGCTCGCCGAGGCGAGGGCCTGCGCGAGCCTCATGCTCACCGAGCTGCGGCAGGTCATCCCCTCGTTCCTGACCCGCGTCGACCTGCCGGAGCGCGGGCTGGCGTGGAGCAGGTACGTCGCACGGACCGCACAGGAGACCCGGCGGCTCGCCGAGCAGACCGTCGGTGGACTCGCGCCCGAGCCGGCGGCGGAGGTCACCCTCGTCGACTGGTCGCCCCGCGACCCCGAGGACGCCGAGGTGCAGCTCGTCGCCGCGATGCTCTACGCCGCCGCCGACCTCCCCGAGACGCAGATCCGCACCGTCGTCGCTGCGATGCCGTCCGACCCGCGTCAGCGTGTCATCGCGGCGTACGTCGGCGAGCGGACGAACCGGCGTCACAAGCCGGGGCGGGCCTTCGAGCAGCCGTGGTACCGCTTCGACGTGCTCGGCGACTACGGCGCCTTCCGCGACCTGCAGCGCCACCGGCTCCTCACGATCGAGTGGCAGCGCCTCACGACCCGGCACGGGTACGAAGTCCCCGAGGAGATCGAGGAGGCCGGTGTCGCCGGCCGCTTCGAGGAGGCGCTTGCGCGCTCAGCGGACCTCTACGAGCTGCTCGCGGACGACCACCCTCTCCCGGCGCAGTACGCGGTGTGCTTCGCCTACCGCGTGCGCTACGTCATGGAGATGAACGCGCGGGCGGCGATGCACCTGATCGAGCTGCGCTCGACGCCGCAGGGCCACCCCGCCTACCGGCGGGTCGTCCAGGCGATGCACCGGCAGATCCGCGACGTCGCGGGACACACCGCGGTCGCCGAGGCCATGGTCCACGCGGACCACGGCGCGGCGGAGCTCGAGCGCCTCGAGGCGGAGCGACGCGCCGAGGAGCGGCGCCTCGCCCGCGACGCGTCCTGACCGCCGTGAACGAGGGGAGTCCGCGCGGCGGTCACGAGGACGACGCTGCCAGCCGTGCGGAGTTCCTGGCTCGCGCGCACCACGATCTGAAGACGCCGCTCGCCGTCCTCCGTGGCTGGCTCGAAACCATCGAGCGGTCGTGGGACCGGCTGGGCGAGGAGGAGAGCCAGGAGGCGATCCGCGCCATGGCGGGGGCTCTGGGCGACCTCACCGAGAGGATCGACGCGCTGCTCGACGAGCTTCGAGCCGAGGCCTTGCGAAGCGGGGACCAGCTCGGGGGCGACTGACGCCCGGTCGAGTGGTTCTGCGCGTGCGGCCACTACGATGGGCTTCGTCTCACGGAGGAGGCGTCATGGCCGCTCCCGCTCTCGGACGCGTCGTCACCGCGATGGTCACGCCGTTCAACGACGACCAGTCGCTCGACCTCGAAGGGGCCCGGCGGCTCGCCCGCCACCTCGTCGACACCGGCACCGAGGCCGTGCTCCTCGCCGGCAGCACGGGCGAGAGCCCGACGCTGAACGACGACGAGCTCTCCGACCTCACGAAGGCGGTGAAGGACGAGGTCGGTGACGAGGCGCGCGTGATGGTCGGCACGGGGACGAACTCGACCGCGACGTCGATCAAGGCGACCGAGCGCGCCGCCGCCGACGGCGCCGACGCGGTGCTGGTCGTCACCCCCTACTACAA
Organism: Nitriliruptorales bacterium; assembly: GCA_050700895.1. Lineage (GTDB taxonomy): Bacteria > Actinomycetota > Nitriliruptoria > Nitriliruptorales > JAHWKO01 > JBOHEE01. The sequence continues at coordinate 6,950 of JBOHEE010000155.1, forward strand.
CAAGCCGGACCAGACCGGCCTGCTCGAGCACTTCCGTGCCGTCGCGGGCGCGACCGACCTCCCCGTCCTGCTCTACGACATCCCGGGGCGCACCGGACGCGAGATCGCCCTCGACACCCTGCTCGAGCTCGCGGAGACGCCGAACATCATCGGTGTGAAGGACGCGGTCCTCGACCTCGAGAAGACCGGTGCGCTTGCGGCGAGCGCCCCGCCCGACTTCCACATCTACAGCGGTCAGGACTCGCTCAACCTGCCGATCCTCGCCGTCGGCGGTGTCGGCTTCGTCTCGGTGGCCGCCCACATCGTCGGCGCCGAGCTCGCGGACATGGCGCGGTCGTTCGAGACCGACCCGGTGAAGGCGCGGGAGATCCACCTGCGGCTCATGCCGTTCTTCCGGGCGCTCTTCCTCGACCCGAACCCGGCCCCGCTGAAGGCGATCATGAACGACCGCGGGCTTCCCGCCGGACCGGTGCGGCCGCCGCTCGCACCGGCACGGGGCACGACCCTCGACGCGCTCCGTGGTGCGCTCGAGGTCGCCGGCCTCCCCAGTTGAGCCCGTCTTCGTGAGCTCGCCACCCGTCGTCGTCGGCTTCCTCGGCGGCCTGGGCGAGATCGGCCGCAACATGGCGACGATCGAGGTCGACGGCCGCATCGCGGTGGTCGACTGCGGCGTGACCTTCCCGACCGACGACCACCCGGGAGTCGACCTGATCCTCCCCGACTGGGGCGTGCTCCGGGAGCGCGCCGACGACGTCGACGCGGTGTTCCTCACCCACGGGCACATGGACCACATCGGGGCGCTGCCGTACTTCCTCGACGACTTCCCCGAGACGACCGTCTACGGGACCCGGCTGACGCTCGCGTTCGTTCGGGCCGTGCTCGAGGAGCACCCGCAGCACGCGCGGGCGGACCTGCGCGAGATGCGCCCGGGCGACGTGGTCCAGCACGAGCCCTTCGAGGTGGAGTGCGTCCGGATGAACCACTCCATCCCCGACGGCTGCGCCCTGGCCTTCCGCACGCCCCATGGGATGGTCGTCCACAGCGGCGACTTCAAGCTCGACCAGACCCCGATCGACGGGCGCCCCACCGACGTGCCGCACCTCTCGCGGCTCGGGGACCAGGGCGTCACGCTGCTACTGGCCGACTCGACGAACGCCGACCAGCCGGGCCACATCCCGACCGAGCGGACCGTCGGGGCGGCGATCGAGGAGGCGATCAGCGACGTCCCCGGCCTCGTCGTCGTCGCGTCCTTCGCCTCGCACGTCCACCGCATGCAGCAGGTGATCGACGCCGCCGCGGCGATCGGACGCCGCCCGGTGTTCGTCGGACGCTCGATGCTGCGGAACATGGCGCTCGCTGCGGAGCTCGGCGAACTCACCTACGACCCCGAGTCGGAGGTGCCGCTCTCGGACGTCGACCGCTACGACCGTTCGGAGCTCGTCATCCTCTCGACCGGGAGCCAGGGCGAGCCGTTCTCGGCCCTGTCGCTGATGGCGAACGGCGAGCACCGACACATCGACGTCGGCGAGGGCGACCTCGTGATCCTCGCCTCGAGCCTCATCCCCGGCAACGAGCGCGCGGTCTTCCGCTCGATCAACGGACTCGTGCGCCGCGGCGCACGGGTCATCCACTCGGGCACGCACGCGGTCCACGTCTCCGGCCATGCGGCGCGCGACGACCTCACGCTGTTCCACAACATCCTCCAGCCCCGTGCCTTCGTCCCGGTCCACGGCGAGTTCCGCCACCTGGTCGCCCACCGCGACATCGCGGTCGCGACCGGCTGCCCGCCCGGCAACGTCTTCATCTGCGAGGACGGGGACACCCTCGTGGTCGAGAAGCAGGCGGTGCGGCGAGGTGAACGGATCCCCGCGGGCGTGGCGCTTCTCGACGGCCTGCTCGCCGACGTCGGCCCGGCGGTGCTCCGTGACCGCCGGCGGCTCGGCGAGGAGGGCATCTGCGTCTGCCTCGTGACGATCGACCCCCACCGTGGCGACCTCGTCGGCGAGCCGACCGTCGTGCAGAAGGGGGTCGTCTACGGCGACGGCGAGGCGACCATCCTCGACGGGGCGCTGAAGTCCGTGCTCGAGGAGCTGAGCGGCGCAGCGGCGGGCAAGTTCCACGACGTCGACGCGATCTCGCGCCACGTGGTCCAGGCCCTCGGCACCTACTGGCGCGCCCAGACCGGCCGCCGCCCGGTGATCATCCCCCTCGTCGTCGAGGTCTGATCCGTCGAGGGGCCCCCTCGTCGACGTCAGCCGTGAGGCCGGATTGCCGGCCATTTGACCGACATCGAGGCCCGTCACGCCCCGCGAGGTCAGAGGGCCGCCTGATCACGCCGTCCCCTCGTCGCGGACGGGCCGGTACTAGCTAGGTGGACCTGCTGCGTGTCGGTCAGCAGGCCGACCGCGTGGCGCGCTCGATGAGCTCGAGGCGCTCGGTCACGATCTGCGGGGTGCGAGCGACCGCCTCCGCCTCGAGCTCCTCGACGGAGGGAAGCGTGCGGCCGTGCGCCTCGACGACCTCGGTCAGAACGTCCTCGGCGACGCGGACCTCGGCACCGGTAAGTGCCGCGAGGATCAGCCCGTCGCTCGGGCGGCCGTCCACCTCGACCGACTCGCCGTTCACGTCGAGCGCCAGCGAGGCGTAGAAGGTGCCTTCGACGAGCTTCGTCACGGTCACCGACCGCAGCCGCGCCGACGCCGCCTCGAGCAGCGCGGCGGTGAGCTCGTGGGTGAGGGGCCTTGGCAGATCTGGCCGCTCCAGTGCGAAGGCGAGCGCGATGCCCTCGTGCTCGCCGACGTAGATGGGCAGCTTGCGGCCGCCGGCGGCGTCCTCGAGCAGCACGATGTGCCGCTCGAAGCCCTCCTCGGTTGCCGGCAGCCGGATGACCCCGGCGATCCCGACGGTCACGGCTGCGCGATCTGGCATGAGTCTCTCCTCCATGTGCGGGATGAGCGCATCGCGCAGAGCACGCCGCGCCTTGGCGAGGCGCGTCTTCACGGCCGTCGCGGTCGTTCCGAGCAGCGTGGCCGCCTCGACCTGGGTCAGCCCCCGGAAGTAGTACGCGACGACGGCGTCGCGCTGACCGGCGGGCAGGTCGCGGACCGCCTCGAGCAGCGCGCCGACCAGTTCCCGGTACTCGACGAGGTCGGCGGGGTTCGCCACCTCCCAGGACGGCTCGGGACCGGCGACGCCGCCACGCACCGCCTCGAGCGACCACGCCTTCCGCGCCTCGTAGCGCAGCGATCCGCGGCAGACGTTGAGGGCGATCCCGGTCAGCCACGAGCCGAACGACGCCGGCTCGCGGAGACGGTCGAGGGAGGTCCAGGCGACGAGCAGCGCTTCCTGCACCGCCTCTTCGGCGGTCGCGGGATCGCCGACCATCCGGGTCGCGGTCGCCAGGGCAAGGGGTCGGTGGCGGTGGGCGAGCTCGGCGAACGCGTCGCGGTCGCCGTCGCGGGCTGCCACGACGAGATCGCGGTCGCCGTCGCGGGCTGCCACGACGAGATCGTGGTCGCGCACGCCCACCTCCGCCATGTGCTCTGCACCTGATGGTGGCACAGACCCCCGCCCAGGTAACCCACGCCGCCCCCAGACGCTCGCGAGTCGGCCGGCACTGGCCGTGTGGTCTACAGTGGTGGAAGTACACGCTTGTCAGCTATCGTTGCGGGGTGGCGACGAAGACGCGAGCCCGCGGCGGGACCCGCGGGAAGACCCGCGCCCCCGGGAGGGGGCGTGGTTCCGGCCGCAAGAAGCCCGCGGCCAGGACCGGACGGGCGAAGAGCGGGCCGGGGAGCATGCGCTCGGTGCGCCGCCACCTCGGCGACCAGGCCGCCGACATCTACGGGATCGCGCTCTTCGTCCTCGCGGTCATCACCGGCCTCGGCCTCTACGGCGGCCGCGGGGGAGCGGTCGGGGCCACTCTCGCCGCCCTCTCCCACGGCCTCTTCGGCAAGCTCGGCTACGGCGTGCCGCCGCTCCTCGCCTACGCCGGCATCGGCCTCGTGTGGAACGGCTCGCCCGAGGAGCGCGGACGACGCGTCGTCGGGCTGACGCTCGTCCTTGCGAGCGCCCTCGCCGGCTGGCACCTGATCAGCGGCGCCCCGCACCCGAACCTCGGCGTCCGTGCCCTGTGGGAGGCAGGGGGCGTCGTCGGCTGGGCGCTCTCCCGCCCCCTCCAGCTCGCCCTCGGGAGGGCCGGAGCCGGGGCGCTCCTCGTCGGCGTCGGGCTTCTCGGCCTGCTGATCGCCACGAAGACGTCCCTGCGCCAGGTCGGGCGCGGACTCGCTGCCGTCGGC
>JBOHEE010000156.1:0-7987 GCA_050700895.1 Nitriliruptorales bacterium
GGGCCGCGCTCCGGGGGCGGCACGGGCTCGGCGTCCTGCGCGTCCGGTGCGATCGCCGCCGGCGGCTCGGCCGCCTCCGGCGGGACGAGGGCCGAACGCGCGAAGTAGAGGCCGACCAGGAGCAGCAGGATGCCGAGGAGCGTCGCGATCACCGAGGTCCGGCGCGGCGGTTCCTCCCACGACTCGGTGCCGTCGGGCCAGAACAGCCAGGCGAAGAACAGGGCGAGGAGGACGAGCAGGACCGTGAGGCCGGTCCCGGCGACGGAGCTGAGGTCCACGCGGAGCCGCAGGGGCCCGGAACCCGACCCCGGCGCGCCGGGCAGGGCCCGGGCTGCGAGCGCCACCAGCGTGAGCAGGCCGAGCACCGCGCCCGCGAGGGCGAGCGTCCCCAGGAGCGACCCCCTGCGTGGCCGACCGGTCGCCATGTGCCCTCCCGTTTCGGTCCGGGGCCGGCGCATCCGGCAGGATAGGCGGCGATGGGACGCGTGGTCGTGGTCGGTGCCGGCGTGGTGGGTCTCACCACGGCCCTGCGCCTCCAGGCCGACGGGTGGGCGGTCGACATCGTCACCGAGCACCCGGCGGCGGAGACGACGTCGAGCGTCGCCGGGGCGATCTGGTACCCGTACCGGGCCGACCCGCGGGACCTCGTGCTGGAGTGGGGACGGCGCGGCTTCGAGGCGCTCGCCGACCTCGCCGACCGCCCCGGGAGCGGCATCGTCATGCGGGAGGTGCTCGAGCTCTCACGCGAGGCGCTCCCCGATCCGTGGTGGCGGGAGGCGGTCACCGGCCTCCGGCACGCCGCGCCGTCCGAGCTGCCGCCCGGGTACGCGGACGCCCTCGCCTTCACGGTCCCGACCGCCGACATGCCGCGCTACCTCGACTGGCTCCACCGGCGGTTCCTCGCCGCCGGAGGCCACGTGGCCCGCCGCCACCTCGCGGACCTCGACGAGGTCGGCCACGCCGGGGACGCGGTCGTGAACTGCGCCGGCCTGGGCGCGCGTGACCTCGTCGACGACGACCGTCTCGTCCCGGTGCGAGGCCAGGTCGTGCGGGTCGCGAACCCCGGGCTCGAGCGGGTCCTGCTCGACGAGCACAACCCGGGCGGCGTGACCTACGTCATCCCCCGCGGCGAGGACGTCGTCCTCGGCGGCACCGCCGAGGAGGGCATCTGGGACGTGAGCGTCCACGCCGCCACCGCCGAGTCGATCCTCGCCCGCTGCCGGGCGCTCGAGCCTCGCCTGGCCGACGCCCCGGTGGTCGGCCACGCCGTCGGCCTCCGGCCGGGGCGCGACGTGGTTCGTCTGGAGCGGGAGGAGCTCGCCGGGCGGATCGTGGTGCACAACTACGGTCACGGCGGCGCCGGGGTCACCCTCTCCTGGGGGTGCGCAGTGGACGTCGCCGCCCTGCTCGCAGACCTGGCCTGAGGCGGGCCGTTCGGACGTGGAAGAGTCCGAGGGGCGCGTCGTCTTCCAGGTGTCATGGGAGCGATGCGACCTCACGGTGGCGGCTTTCCCCGCCTGCGTGTGCTCCGGGCCGGAACCGTCGGTGCGGGAGCGCTCCGGCGTGTCGTGACCGTGCTCGCCGTCGACGCGGGCAGGCCGCGCGAGGCCTGCGACCAGTGCCTGGACCGGGTTGCTGCGGTGGCCGGTGAGCAGGTCGGGCTGCGGTCCGCGCTCGCGTGGCTCCTTCTGGCGTTCGTCCTCCTCTGGCTGAAGGATCTCGCGGGTCTGCCGTTCCTCGGCGTGCTGGCCGTCGTGGCCGGCGCTCTCGCCCCGTGGCGCCTCGCCCGCGCGGTCCACGACGTCCGTGAGACCGTCCACCGCCTCGCCGGGCGGGTCGGGGAGCCGGCGGCGGTGACGATCCTGTCGGCGGCGGGGCGGGCGAGCCCCCTCGTCGTCGGCACCAGGACCTGGCTGCGCCGCCTCGACGCCGTCCTCCACGTCATCCGCCGCGAACGGGCGGAGCAGGGCGCCTGCGGCTGGCGTGGCCACCACATCCTCGGCTGCCTCCACCACCCCCTCGACCTCCCCGCCGGCGTCCACGAGCTCCGCACGAGCTGACCGGTGTCGAGCGGAGGTCGCGACGAGGGTCTTGCGGGGCGACCCAGCGAGTGCCCGGAGGGTGGGACCGGCGCAAAGGGCGACCAGGTGAGCGCCCGGAACGAGGGACTCCCGCAGGGCGACTCAGAACGGTTCGGGGCCCGAAGGGAGTCCCTCGCGGAAGGTGCGTGAGGGCGGGGGACTGTGAAGCGGATCAGTAGTGGTAGGGGAAGCCCTTCCAGTCCGGAGGGCGCTTCTCGAGGAAGGCGTCGCGTCCCTCCTGGGCCTCCTCGGTCATGTAGCCGAGCCGGGTGGCCTCGCCGGCGAAGAGCTGCTGGCCGACGAGCCCGTCGTCGATCAGGTTCATGCTGAACTTCAGCATCCGGATCGCCATCGGCGACTTGCCGCAGATCGTCCGCGCCCAGTCGAGCGCGACCCGCTCGAGGTCGGCGTGCGGCACGACCGCGTTCACCATGCCCATGCGGTGGGCGTCGTCCGCCGAGTACTCCGCCCCGAGGAAGAAGACCTCTCGCGCGAACTTCTGCCCGACCTGTCGGGCGAGGTAGGCGGAGCCGAAGCCGCCGTCGAAGCTCGCGACGTCGGCGTCGGTCTGCTTGAAGCGGGCGTGCTCGCGACTTGCCAGGGTGAGGTCGCAGACCACGTGGAGGCTGTGCCCGCCGCCGGCGGCCCACCCGGGCACGACGCAGACGACCGCCTTCGGCATGAAGCGGATGAGCCGCTGGACCTCGAGGATGTGGAGGCGGCCGCTCCTGGTCGGGTCGATCGCCTCGGCGGTCTCGCCGATCCCGCCGGGGTTGGCGGGGTCCTCGGCGGTGTAGCGGTAGCCGTCGCGGCCGCGGATGCGCTGGTCGCCGCCGGAGCAGAAGGCCCAGACCCCGTCACGCGGCGACGGGCCGTTGCCGGTCAGCAGGACGCAGCCGACGTCGGACCACCGCCGGGCGTGGTCGAGTGCGGTGTGGAGCTCGTCGACGGTGTGCGGCCGGAAGGCGTTGCGCACCTCGGGGCGGTTGAAGGCGACCCGCACCGCGTCGACGTCGCGGGCGCGGTGGTAGGTGATGTCGGTGAACGCGAAGCCCTCGACCTCGTCCCAGGCCGCCGGGTCGAAGAGCTCGCTGACCATGCCCGCTCCCTGCCGTCCGCGCAGGGGGAGCGTAGTGACGTCCCGGGGAGCTTCCGTGAGCCACGACAGCAGGCAGGCGCCCCGATGGTCAACGGCTCCAGTCACCCCACGGGCCGCGGGTCTGTACCGACCGTCCTAAGACGGACGACTCCTTGACTCCCGCCCAGGGTCTTGGTACATGTGTTACAGGATGTCGCCAAATTGAAACGGCACGTTCATCAAGGTCGTGGTCGATGGTGAGCTGCGGGACCTGGTGCTCGCGCGCTGGAAGGATCTCACCGAGAGTCAGCTCCGCATCGCCGAGTACGCGATCGAGAACCCCACCGAGTTGCTCTTCCTCGGGGTTCGCGAGCTCGCCCTCCGGACGGAGACGAGCACGGCCACGGTCGTGCGGTTCGCGCAGGCGCTGGGCTTCAGCGGCTACCCGGCGCTGCTCGCGCACTTGCAGGGGCAGGTGGTGGCTCGAACGAACCCCACCGACCGGCTGTCCGCAACCCTGGCCGATCTCGCCGTGGAGAGCGGGGACGAGCAGCGCGGGCTCATCGGTCGCGCCGTCGACCAGGACATCGCGAGCCTCCGCGACACGCTGGACATCCTGGATCCCGACGACTTCGAGCGTGCGGTCGACACGCTGGACGGGGCACGCATCGCGTACGTCGCGGGCTTGGGGCTCTCGGCGGCGGCTGTGACGACGCTGGAGTTCCGGCTCCAGCGTCTGGCGATCCCGGTGATCGCGCTCACCCGCCCGGGCGCCGACCTCTACAACGCCCTCCTGCCGCTCACCGCCGGCGACGTGCTTGTCGCGATCGGCTCGCAGCCGGTGCCCGAGGAGCTGCTGCGCGCCGCGGAGCTCGCGGCCTCGCGCTCCGCGCCCGTGGTCGCGGTGACCGACACCCAGCTGTCGCCCCTCCACCCGCACGCCACCGTCGCGCTGCACGCGAAGCGCGGGCCGATCACCAAGCTCACGTCGGTGGTGGCCCCGGTCGCCGTCGCGAACGCGATCGCCGTCGCACTGGCCGCCCGCCGGCGGGATGCCGCCTCACGGGCCTACGCGACCTTCGAGAACCTCGCCGGAGGGGAGTCCTCCGGCGGCCGTACCTGAGGAGGTAACGGATGAAGCGAGCACGCTTGCTCATGGTCCTGGCCGTTCTCGCCCTGCTCGCGGCAGCGTGCGGCGGCGGGGCCGAGCCACAGGCCGACACGGCCCAGCAGGAGCCGACCGACGTCGAGACCGAGGCGGAGACGGAGGAGGAGGCCGACGCCGAGGAGGTGGCGGTGTCGGGGACGGTGCTGATCTACACCTCGGTGCCACAGCCGATCATCGACGAGCTGAAGGCCCGGTTCGAGGCCGCCCTGCCCGGCCTCACCCTGGAGGTCTTCCGCGCGAAGACCGGGGAGGTGACGGCCCGCATCGCGACCGAGCAGCAGGCCGGCGAGGTCCAGGCGGACGTGATCTGGGTGGCGGAGCCCTCCACCTACGAGGCCTTCAAGGAGACCGGACTGCTGGCCGCCTACGACCCGCCGGCGGACGCGCCGATCCCCGACGCCTACGTCGATCCCGAGGGCTTCTACGTGGCGGGGCGGATCATCAACATGATCGTGGCGTGGAACACCGACGCGCTGCCCGACGGACTGGGCGACTGGAGCGACCTGAACGGCGGCGATGTCAAGGCGGCGTTCCCCGGCCCGGGTTCGGGCTCGGCGATGGCCGCGATCGCGGCCCTGATCGACACGTCCGGTGAGGACTTCTTCCGCGCGTTCGCCGACGCCGGAGGGGTGCAGGTGAGCAGCAACGGCGCCGCGCGCGACGGGCTGATCGCGGGGGAGTTCGAGGCCGCCGGGGTGCTCGACTACATGATCCGCGGGGCCAAGGCCGAGGGCTCGCCGGTGGACCTCGCCTACCCGAGCAGCGGCACGGTGGTGATCCCCAGCCCGCTCGCGATCACCTCGTCGTCGAAGAACCCCGACGGGGCGAAGGCGTTCGTCGACTTCGTGCTCTCGCAGGAGGGCCAGCAGGCGGTGGTCGAGATCGGCGACTTCTACCCGGCCCGCACGGACGTCGACCCCCCCGCGGGAGCTCCGGCGCTGGACTCCGTCGCGGCGATCGACCTCGACTGGAAGGACCTCGCCCAGCGCCAGGACGAGATCGACGAGTACTGGCGCAGCATCTTCGGGGGCTAGGTGCCACAGCTCGCCGCGCTGTCGTCCAGCCTCGGCCGCCGCCTGCGCGGAGGCCGAGGCCGGCTCGTGCCGGGCGTCGCCCTGACCGGGTTGCTGGTCCTGGCGCTGCTGGCGCTCGTGGGGGTCTACCCGGTCCTGCGGCTCGGGCAGACCGCGCTGCAGCGCCTGGACGGGGCGTGGACGCTGGAGTACCTCGGCGAGGTCGTGAGCGCCCCCGGGCTCGCGGACGCGGTCGTCAACTCGCTCGTCGTCGCGGTCGTGGTGACGGTCGGTGCGACGCTGCTCGGATCGGTGCTCGCGTGGCTCGTGGCCCGCACGGACGTGTGGGGGCGCCGCAAGCTGCGCTGGGCGCTGCTGACCCCGTTCGTGATCCCGCCGTTCGTGGGCGCGATCTCGTGGCTGCATCTGTTCGGCAGCGCCGGCTGGTTCAACCAGCTGGCGCGGGCGGCCGGGCTGACCGACGGGACGCTGTGGAACGTCCGCGGCTTCGACGGGATCGTGTTCGTGCTCATCCTGACCTCCTACCCCCTGGCCTACATCACGGTGCTCGGCGCCCTGAACCGTCTCGATCCCTCGATGGAGGAGGGTGCGCGGGTGTCCGGTGCAGGCCTGCTGCGCATCCTGCGGGACGTGACGATCCCGGTGATGCGGCCCGCGATCGCCTCCGGCGCCGTGCTCGTGTTCATCTACGCGATGGCGAACTTCGGCGTGCCGGCAGTGCTCGGCTTCACCGAGAACTACTACGTGCTGACGACCCGCATCTACGACCTCATCGCCCAGTCGGCGCGTCCGGGGTCGTTGAACCAGGCCGCGGCGCTGTCGATGCTGCTCGGGGCGATCGCACTCGTCGCCCTCACCCTGCAGGGGATCGGCGCGCGGCGGACCGAGAGCCGGCTCGGCCAGCGCTCCACCCCCGACGTGCCGCTGCGGCTGGGCAGGCGCAAGGCGATGCCGTCGCTGCTCGCGTGGGCGACGGTCGCCGTCGCGGGCGTCCTGCCGGTCGGGGCGATCGTGCTGGGGGGGCTCACCGATGTCCTCGGCCGCCCGCCGCTGCCCGGCAACCTCACCGTCGAGAACTTCGTCCGCGCGGTGGTGGCGAGCCCGGCGACGCTGCGGGCCATTCGCAACAGCTTCACCCTCGCGCTGCTGGCGGGTCTCATCGTGGCGGTGCTCGGGGCGGTCATCGGCTACCTCGTCCGCCGCACCCGCCTGCCGGGTCGGTCCGCGCTCGACGGGCTCGCGACCTTCCCTTACGCGCTGCCCGGCACCGTCGTGGCCGCCGCGGTGCTGCTCGGCTTCATCCGTCCCCTCGCCGGGGTAGCGCTGTTCAACACGCTGTGGATCATCCTCGTCGCCTACCTCGCGCACTACCTCGCCTACGGGGTGCGCACCACCTCCGGCGCGCTCGCACTCATGGATACGAGCCTGGAGGAGGCGTCGCGGGCCTGCGGCGCGAGCCGCGTCACCACCTTCTGGCGCATCGTCGTGCCGATGCTGCGTCCGGCCCTGTTCGGCGGCTTCTTCCTCGTGTTCATCCCCACCATGCGGGAGCTGACGATCTCGGTGCTGCTGTGGAGCCCCGGCAACGAGACCCTCGGCGTCGTGGTCTTCAGCCTGCAGGAGGCGGGCGAGACCCAGGCCGCCGCCGCTGTCGCCATGCTCATGATCGCGACGGTCGGCCTCATGAACGTCATCACGCGCCGGCTCTCGGGAGGCCGCCTTGGCTACTGACCTCCGCACCGACACGCGCTCCGATGCGGCCATCCGGCTGCGGGTCAGCGCCGTCCGCAAGGTGTTCGACGACGTCGCCGCCGTAGACGGGGTGGACCTCGCGACCGACGACGGGGAGTTCGTAACCATCCTCGGCCCGTCGGGGTGCGGCAAGACGACCCTGCTGCGGCTCGTCGCCGGGTTCGAGGTCCCCGACGACGGCGAGATCCGCATCGGCAGCCAGGTCGTCTCCTCGGGCGGGGAGGGCGTGATCGTCCCGACCGAGCAGCGCAACATCGGGATGGTCTTCCAGTCCTACGCGGTGTGGCCGCACATGACCGTGGCACAGAACGTCGCCTACCCCCTGCGGCTGCGTCGATGGCCGCGCGAGCGCATCAGCCGACGGGTCGGCGAGATGCTGGACCTCGTCGACCTCCGCGGGCTCGACAAGCGATTGCCCACCCAGCTCTCTGGAGGGCAGCAGCAGCGCGTCGCGCTCGCTCGCGCGCTGGCGCCGCAGCCGGCGCTCCTGTTGCTCGACGAGCCCCTGTCGAACCTCGACGCGAAGCTGCGTGAGCGGATGCGGCGCGACCTGCGTCTCATCCAGCAGGAGCTGGGCATCACCACCGTGCTCGTGACCCACGACCAGGCCGAGGCCATCGAGCTGTCCGACCGGATCCTGGTCATGTCGGCCGGGCACGTCGAGCAGGTGGGCGCTCCCGAGGAGCTCTACCGCAGCCCCGCCAACACCTTCGTCGCGGACTTCCTCGGCGCCGCCAACGTGCTGCCGGGACGAGGCGAGGGCCGGCGCTGGCGCCTACCCGGCGGCGGCTGGGTCGAGGTCGGCTCCCCGCCGCCGCCCGCCGCGGCGACCGCGGTCCTGCGACCCGAGGACATCACGCTCGTCGCGGGCACG
>JBOHEE010000157.1:0-2122 GCA_050700895.1 Nitriliruptorales bacterium
GGGTCCTGCGGCTCATCCGAAAGTGGTTGAACGCAGGCATCGTCGAGGACGGGAACTGGTCGGACGAGGGCAGGGGCACACCGCAAGGAGCGTCGCTTTCGCCGCTGCTCGCCAACGTGTACTTGCACTACGTGTTCGACCTGTGGGCCAAGGCGTGGCGGGACCGGCACGCAAACGGCGACATGATCATCGTCCGCTTCGCAGACGATGTGGTCGTCGGGTTCCAACACGAGGGTGACGCTCGACGCTTCCAGGACGACCTTCGGCAACGGCTTGCGAAGTTCGGTCTGGAGTTGGCGCAGGACAAGACCCGGCTGATCGAGTTCGGACGGTTCGCCGCCGACAACCGACGCCGGCGTGGTCTCGGTAGGACCGAGACGTTCACGTTTCCGGGGTTCGTGCACCTGTGTGCGCTCACCCGGAACGGCAAGTTCCTGTTGCGGCGTCACACGATCGCCCAGCGGATGCGCGCCAAGCTGCGTGAGGTCAAACTCGCGCTGAAACGGCGCATGCACCTGCCCATCCCGGTGCAGGGAGCATGGCTGGCCAGTGTGGTGCGCGGCTACTTCGCGTACTACGCGGTGCCGACCAACAGTCACGCGATGCGTCGGTTCCGGTTGGAGGTGGTCAAGCTCTGGTATCGGGCGCTGCGGCGCCGCAGCCAGCGCACCCGCCTCAACTGGCAACGCATGTGGCCCATCGCCGACGACTGGCTACCCCGCGCCTCCGATCAACATCCATGGCCCAACGTGCGATTTGACGGTCGTACCCAAGGTAGGAGCCCAGTGCGTTAGCAGCGCACGCTGGGATCTGTGCGGGGGGCCGCCCGCAAGGGCGGTCCCTACCGCGATGCATGCCATGGTCGAGGACGACGCGGCTCAAAGCGGCTGGCGATCGGTTGACGTTCGGTTCGTGGAGCCGAGAGGAACGGCACTACCGCTCCCAGTCGGGAGCGCTGGGCGGGTCGATGATGCGGTGCTCCTCGTTCAGCGCCCCGATGCGCTTGATCTCGTCGTCGGTGAGGGTGAAGTCGAACACGTCGAGGTTCTCGGCCCGGTGCTCGGCGCTCGCCGAACGCGGGATCGTGATCACATTGGGCTGCTGGACGAGCCAGCGGAGCGCGACCTGGGCGGGGGTCTTGCTGTGGCCCTCGGCGATGTCGGCCAGCGTCTCGTCCCGGGCGACGCGGCCCTTCGCGAGCGGCGAGTAGGCGGTGACCGCGTGGCCGGCCTCCGTCGCCTGCTCGACGAGGTGCGACTGGGTGAGGAAGGGGTGGAACTCGACCTGGTTCGTGAGGATCTCGGCGTGTTCGAGCGACTGCTCCACGAGGCTCGGGATGAAGTTGCTCACGCCGAGGTGGCGGGTCTTGCCCTCTTCCTGGAGGCCCCGCATCGCCTCGAGCGTCGCCTCCAGCGGCACGCTGCGCGACGGCCAGTGGATGAGGAGGAGGTCGACGCGGTCGACGTCAAGGTCGCGCAGGCTGCCCTCGTGGCTGCGGCGGACGTCGTCGGGCGCGAGGTTGCGGGGCGGAATCTTCGTGGTGAGAAGGATCTCCTCGCGGTCGACGCCGCTGTCCGCGATCGCGCGGCCCACCGCACCCTCGTTGCCGTACATCTGGGCGGTGTCGATGTGCCGGTAGCCGAGCTCGAGCGCGTCCCGTACCGCCTCGTAGCACGTCCCGCCGCGCAGCTCCCAGGTCCCGAAGCCGACGACCGGCAGGCGCTCGCCCTGGACCTCCACATACTCCATCGCCCCTCCGGGTCTGGCTCTCACCCGGGTCGAACCTATCCGCGCTCGCCGTGCCCGGTGGTCGGCATCTCCGCCCCTTCGACGTCCGGTCGTGCCGGACGGAGGTGACGGGCGACGGCAGCGATCGGCGCGCAGCGCTCACGAGGGCTCCCCCGCGTCGAGGATGTCGTCCAGGGTGGCGACGTCGGTGAGGACGCGAGCGGCAGCCTGGACCAGAGGAACCGCGAGGAGCGCCCCGGTTCCTTCGCCGAGCCGCATGCCGAGGTCGAGGAGCGCCGACCGGCCCAGGGCGCGGAGGATCTCCGCCGCGCCGGGCTCGGCGGATGCGTGCCCGGGGACGAGGCAGCCCACGACCTCAGGGCAGAGCGCGGCG
>JBOHEE010000158.1:0-4095 GCA_050700895.1 Nitriliruptorales bacterium
GGGTTGGAGGCGCTCGGGCCCTGCCACGCCCTCCAACCCCACGACCCGGAGGCCGTCGGCGCCCTCGCCGAGCAGCGCGGCGTCGACCTGGTCGTCGTGGGTCCCGAGGCTCCCCTCGTCGCCGGAGCGGTCGACGAGCTGCGGCGGCGGGGCATCCCTGCCTTCGGTCCGTCCGCGGGGGCGGCGCGGATCGAAGGGTCGAAGTCCTTCGCGAAGGGGGTCATGGAGGCCGCTGGTGTCCCCACGGCGGGGTACGGCTCGTTCACCGACGCCAACGAGGCGAAGGCGGCGCTCGACGCCTACGGCCCCCCGTACGTGGTGAAGGCCGACGGCCTCGCCGCCGGCAAGGGCGTGGTCATCTGCGAGTCCGAGGTCGAAGCACGATCCGCGGTCGACGACGCGCTCGTCCGCCGGCGGTTCGGCGAGGCAGGCGGCCGGGTGGTGATCGAGGAGTTCCTCGACGGACCGGAGGTGTCGGTCTTCGCGGTGTGCGACGGCGACGACGTCGTGCTCCTGCCCCCGTCGCAGGACTTCAAGCGCGCCCTCGACGGGGACGAGGGCCCGAACACCGGCGGCATGGGCGCCTACACGCCGATCTCGGCCTTCGGTCAGCCGGAGGCGAAGGGTCTCAGGGAGACCGTCTTCTGCCCGACGCTCCTCGAGCTCGGCCGCCGCGGGACCCCCTACGTCGGTCTCCTCTACGCGGGTCTCGTCCTCACCGCCGACGGGACGAAGGTGCTCGAGTTCAACTGCCGCTTCGGCGACCCCGAGACCCAGGTCGTCGTGGGTCGGGTCGAGGGCGACTTCG
This sequence comes from Nitriliruptorales bacterium, assembly GCA_050700895.1. Taxonomy (GTDB): domain Bacteria; phylum Actinomycetota; class Nitriliruptoria; order Nitriliruptorales; family JAHWKO01; genus JBOHEE01. Next base: position 809 of record JBOHEE010000158.1, read on the forward strand.
CCGACCTCCTGGCGGCCGCGGTCGACCCCTCGCGGGGTCTTCGCAACGTGCAGGCGGCCTTCTCCGACGACGCGATCGTCACCGTGGTCCTCGCGTCCGGCGGCTACCCCGGCCACTACGACGTCGGTCATCGCATCGAGGGCCTCGACGAGGCCGCCGCCCGCTTCCCCGACGTGAACGTGTTCCACGCGGGCACGCGCCGCGACGGCGACGGGCGGATCGTGACCGCCGGGGGGCGGGTGCTGTCGGTGACCGGCCGTGGGGCGGACGTCGCGAGCGCCCGCGAGGCCGCCTACCAGGCCGCCGACGTGATCTCGTGGCCCGGCCTCCACCGCCGCGAGGACATCGCGCTCGAGGCGGCGACGGGCGGCTGACGTCGCCTGGCAATCGACAGCAGAGCAAGGAGACGCACGTGAGCGACAACCCCCGGGTCGGGATCATCATGGGCTCGCAGTCGGACATGGACGTCATGACCAAGGCCGCCGAGGTCCTCGAGGAGTTCGACGTCCCCCACACCGTCCAGGTGACGTCCGCGCACCGGAACCCCGACGAGGTCGCCTCGTGGGCGAAGGGCGCGGTCGAGGCCGGCTACCAGGTGCTCATCGCCGGCGCCGGGCGCGCCGCCCACCTCCCCGGCGTCGTCGCCGCGCACACGCCGCTGCCGGTCGTCGGGGTGCCGATCCTCTCGGCGCACCTCGGCGGCGCCGACAGCCTCTACTCGATCGTCCAGATGCCGCCCGGCGTCCCGGTGGCGACGGTCGGGATCGACGCCGCGAAGAACGCCGGGCTCCTCGCGGTCCAGGTCCTCGCCGTCGCCGACGACGACCTCCGCGCGCGCTTCGTCGAGTACAAGCGCGAGCTCGCCGAGCAGTCCCGCCGGCCCCAGACCAGCTTCGGCTTTCAGCCGGCGTGACGCGGATGGCCACCCCCCTCCACGTCCTCCGCGACCTCGACGCGGTCCGCGACCTCGACGACTGACTAGCCTCCGGACTGACGCGACGACGGAGGCGGTGTGGCGGAGACGGCGACCTTGGAAGGCCTGACGCACCTGCGGTCGGGCAAGGTGCGCGACCTGTACGACGCGGGCGACGATCGCCTGCTGCTCGTCGCCTCCGACCGCGTCTCGACCTACGACTGCGTGCACCCCACGCCGATCCCGGACAAGGGCAAGGTGCTCACCGGCATCTCGCGGTTCTGGTTCGACCGGACCGCCGATCTCGTCCCGAGCCATCTCGTCTCGACCTCGGTCGACGACTTCCCCCCGGCGGCGAAGCAGCATGCGGACACGCTCGAGGGTCGCACGATGCTCGTCCGACGCAGCGAGGTGATCCCCTTCGAGTGCGTCGCCCGCGGCTACCTCACCGGGTCGGGGCTGAAGGAGTACCAGGCGTCGGGGAGGGTCTGCGGCATCCCCCTGCCGCAGGGGCTCGAGGAGGCGTTCGAGCTCCCGGAGCCGATCTTCACCCCGGCGACGAAGGCGGAGGAGGGTCACGACGAGAACGTCTCGTTCGACGTCGTCGCGGACGCGCTCGGGGAGGGGCTCGCGACCACCCTGCGCGAGCTGACCCTCGGCCTCTACCGCTTCGGCCGCGACTACGCCCGTGAGCGCGGCATCCTCCTCGCCGACACCAAGTTCGAGTTCGGCATGGTCGACGGTGAGGTGCTCCTGATCGACGAGGTCCTGACGCCCGACTCGTCGCGCTACTGGCCGGCGGACGACTACGAGCCCGGCAGGGTCCAGGCCTCCTTCGACAAGCAGTTCGTGCGCGACTACGCGTCGTCGACCGGCTGGGACAAGACGCCTCCGGCGCCGGAGCTCCCCGGCGACGCCGTCGCGCGCACCCGCGAGAAGTACGTCGAGATCTACGAGCGTCTCACCGGCGAGCCGTTCGCGAGCTGGCTCGGGTAGGGCTGATCCGGCGTCGGGTTGATGGGCCTAATTGCGCAGGTAGGCGACGCACCGGTCGGCGTTCTTGCATCTCGGAGGGTCCAGGCCGTGGCGGACGGCGCGCCGGCGGATGGAGGCCGCGACCTTGTCGGCGTCACCGTCGAGTGTCGCGATGGCCTTCTTGCGCACCCGGCGTTGGGCGGCGGGGTCGCCCTCCCGGTAGAAGCTCCACGCGGCGGCCCAGAGATGCTCCAGGACGTGAACAAGGTCACAGACGATGGTGATGTCGACGCCGCGGGTGCGGGCCTGCTGGTCGATGAGGTCGATCTGGTGGTTGCTGCCGTCGACCAGCGCGACCCGCTGTCTCGCACGGGCGGGGTCGCGACGGTCGGCTTCGTCGAAGAGGTGGGCGATGACGGTGGTGGGATCGTCGGTGACGCTGGCGGTCAGCCACTTGCCTCGGGCGACCGGCGCGGGCGCGAGGGCGTCGCGATCGGCGCCGGGGGGCGGCATGACGTCGTTGGGGGTGCGCGGCGCGGGGTGGCGTCGTACACGGCGCCGATGGTGGCGATCCTCTTTCGGTCGGCTTCTTCGCCCTTCGAGAGCCTCGCGGACAGCTTCTTGGAGCTGTTGGCTGCCGCTTCGGCGGTGGCTGGACGCAGCGCGTCGGGACGCATCACGATGCCTTTGCCGTCCGCGGAGAGCGCCAGCACGTCGCCGACCTTGCTCTGCGGTGGGCGCCGGCGGGCGTAGAAGGCGTCGAAGTCGACCGCAGCAGCGGCGGCCAGGGCTTCGGCCTGACGTCTCCCCAGGCTCTGTCCGGTGGCGCGGGCGATCGCGTCCACGGTGTCGTCGAAGCTGCCGCGTGAGGCTTCGACCGCGGCCAGGCGGCGCAGCCCATGCGAGTGACGCGCGCGGGGCAGGTTCGACGCCGCGTCGGCCGGATGCAGGTCGGCATGCCCGCGCCGCCGGTAGGCGCAACGGCGCACCGCCACCTGCCCGAAGACGGTGTGCAGCCCACGCTCGTGACCCGGCTCCACCGCCCGGTGCGCCACCCCTCGGCGTCGACCACCTCGTCGAGGCGGGCCTGGTTGTGGGCGCGCAGGTCGAGATGATCCTGAAACAGCCGCAGCAGCAGCTCCCGACCCTTGTCCCCCAGGCGCTCTTCGAGCTCGCCGTGGTCCAGGCCGGCGGCCTCCTCGCCATCCAGCCATTCCACCACCGAGACGAACAGCTCACCGGAGGCGGCAAACGCCCCCAGGCTGTCGGTCTCGGCCGCCTCGGGGTGGTGGGCCATGTCAGCGTCGTCGGCTGCGACGGCGGGCGGCCAGACGAGCGCGCAGCGCGGCGATGCTTTCCTCCGCTCGCCGGTCGAGTTCGGCTCTGGCCGTCCGGTAGC